>CANQOM010000006.1 GCA_947625445.1 Candidatus Gastranaerophilales bacterium | reverse complement strand
ACCCATCCGCTGCAGCCTAAACTTATATCAAAGGCAAATGTATTTTCACTTAATCCTAATTTCTTATGTATGTAAAATGATGTTGCCGGTATACTATAATCAGGGCGTTGCCTAACAAAAATCAGTCCGTCTAACTCTTCTTTATTTATTTCTACATCATTTATAAGTTTTTCGGCAGCTTGTATGGATAAATCTGAAGCAGTTACTCCTTCTTCACATACTCTTCTTGTATTGATACCCGTAATTTCTCGTAATCTGTCTATTTTTTTTATGTCATTTCCGTAATATCTTGCTTCATCACAAATATTAATCTCTTTTTCGGGTAATACTGTACTTATACCTCTTATTTTTACGTTTTTAAATTTTGCTTGCATGCCTTTTACCCATAAAATATATAATAAAGTATAACAATTTTTACTCTGTATCGTCAATTTTATCCATATATTTTATTACATCATAACCTATACAAAGAACAATAATATCAGGTTTAAAGTCATTTATAATATTTTTATAATATTTTAAAATTTTATACTGTTCTTTTTGGGCTATTTTTTTAGGTCCGTTTAATCTGAGTTTATATAAATCCTTAAATGTAAACGGCATAAAGACAGTTAAGTTTTCAATATTAGAGTTGCCTACCAGTAAAACTCTATGGTTTAATGCTCCTTTCATATGAAATTTTTGCATTAATAAATAGTCATCTTTTATATTTTCTGTGCTTAATTTATCTGAATCTTTATAATTAAAATATTTATAATTATAATCATGATGTTTTTTACATTGAGACAAGCTTAATCCTGCCGCTCCGCATACAGAACCGTTTTGAAATCCTGCATCCAGTCCTACTTGTACCATTTTGTTATATTTAATATTAAATTCATTTAAAGTTAATAACCTTACATCTTTATTATTCTTTTTGATTGTATTCATTAGTTCTTTGTATGCAATATAAGAGCCGGTATCTGTTAGGTGATGATCGGTTTTATAATATAATAAATCACCTTTTTTAGCTTCATCTTGAAGTTTATCCATAGGGAATATAATATCAATATCTGTATCTTTACTAATGTCATTAATAAATTCTTTTATATAAATATCATTATTGTTTAAAACTGTGTAAGGATGATATACGGAAGCTTTTTCAGGTAATATCAATATATAGAATTTTATATTATTCTTTTTACAAAAATCATTAAATCCAATAAAACCTTCTCTTATTCCCGTTACAAATTTTTTATATTTACTTCCTTTTAATTTTTGTTTATATACAGGTGGAAGTAAATATCTGTGAAGCATTTTTGTTTTTTTATCTACCCCTCTTAAATTTCTGTGAGGATATCTTATCGCCAGATTGTAGGTCATTATTTGGCTTATATTTATTAATAATTCACGTCCGAAAAATCTGTCATTTATGTATGCATCAAAATCTTTAAAATAATTAGAGTTTATATTTAATTTCGAGTCTTTATTTTTGATTATTATCTCTGGTATTTTTGCTAATGTTCTGTTCTCTTTATTGGAAATTTCTTTTGTATCAAACCTTAACATTGGTATACAAAGCAGAATAAAAAATAAAAATACAAAACTGTTAACATTTTTGTTTTCAGATAATTTGTATGAAAAATTTTTAATTAAATATTTTTTTATTAATATTGATGCTAAAAGTCCCAGTAGAAATATTAATATTAATTTATCCCATAAAATAACCGCATTGATTTTGTTACCGTTAAAATAATTATAAAAAGTATAATAAGAATAAATTTGACTATATTTATCAGATATAAAGTTGAAACTATCTTTATATCCTCCGGAAAAAAAATATATACTGTTTAAGAAAATTGTAATTATTAGTGTAATAGAAATTGTAAGATATATATTATTTTTTTTCATTTCACACCTTAAAATCTAAAGTAAATGAACGGGTTATATGTATCTGCACTTATTGTTGCCACAGATAGTATGAATAAAAATATTAACCAAACATTTAAACAAATTGTTTTAAATGTACTTTTTTGTTCAAGTATATTTTTAAATATAGGAATAGAAAGAATTATAGCTGCAATAAAGATAATTACTTCGTGTAAATCTATGTAATATCCGATATCAAAAATTATATGATTCGGGTCTATTTTCATAAATCCGAACATATTACTTAAATATTTAAAACAGTATTTAACATCAGGACTTCTGAACAGAACCCACCCTATAACAAATACAAAGATACAATATATATGTAAAATGAATGATAAAATCATATTGGAATATTTTTGTTGAATTTCTTTAAGGTTAATTAATTTTTCAAATATAACGAAAAATCCGTTCCATAATCCCCATAATACAAAATTCCAAGCGGCACCGTGCCAGATACCTGTTAAAAGAAAAACTAATCCTAAATTTCTGATTGTTTTAAATAAACCTTCTTTATTTCCGCCTAATGGAATATAAACATATTCTTTAAACCATGTAGAAAGTGAAATATGCCATCTTCTCCAAAATTCAGAGATGGATTTAGATATATACGGATAGTTAAAGTTTTCCATAAATTTAAATCCGAAAATTAAACCCAGACCGATTGCCATATCTGAATATCCTGAGAAATCAAAATATAGTTGGAATGTATATGCAAAAGCTCCCAGCCAGGCAACAGGATGTGAAAGAAATGTCGGATCCTGAATAAATATTTTATCTGCTATAGCTCCCATTGTATTTGCTATTAACATCTTTTTTGATAAACCGATTATAAATCTTTTTATGCCTGTATTAACTTTATCAAAATTTATTTCTCTTGAATCAATTTGCTCGGCTATATCGTTATATTTTATAATAGGACCTGCTACAAGCTGAGGGAATAAACATATATATAATGCTAATTTATAAATATTTCTTTGTACTTTTACTTTCCCTCTATATACATCTATTACATATGACAGTGCTTGGAATGTATAAAATGATATCCCTATTGGCATTACTACTTTTATAAAATTAAAGTTTCCTCCTATTAAATTCAAGTTGGATATAAGAAAATTGAAATATTTGTAATATATAAGAAAAGATAAATCAGTTATAACAGTCAAAAATAATAACAGTTTTTTATGATTGGGAAATTTATCAATTAATATACTTCCCAGATAACTGATTAATATTATTGATAACATTATTAAAACATATTTTGGTTCACCGAATGCGTAAAATAAAATACTTGCTATTAAAAGAATAAAATTATGAAATTTTTGTTTGGTTAAAAGACAAAGTAAAATTACAACAGGTAAAAATATAAATATAAAAGTCATAGATGAAAATAGCATTATTTTTCTCCTCTCGGAATTTTAAGGTTCAAAAAAACCGGCAATGATGCAGTTCGCATACATATTATTATAATATCTGGTTTATAAGTCTCAATTATATCTTTATATTCATTAAAATTCATATGTCTGTAATTATCAGAAAGTGATAAAAGTTCTTTGAAGGAAAATGGTAAAAAATCTGACAAATTACCGGTAAAAGAATCTCCTATGAGTAAGGCTTTTTTGTCATATCCATCTGCATATTTGTATATAATATCTGTTCTGCTATTAAATCCCGGTAAATTACTTTTCTTTTCTGTCTTTAAATCCCTTAATTTTATATATTGATAATATATGTAATCAGTATCCAAAATTCTTTTCATATAAAATTCGGGGAAGCTTTCGTTTCTCGCCATAGCACCGGAATTGAACGAGCTTTTTGGGGTTGCTTTTACCATCTTATTTGTGCTTTGTCTTAATTCGTTTTCTTTTATAATCTTAATTCCCGGAAAATCTCTTGAAATTACTTGTAATAAGTTTTTATATCCGATATAAGCTCCTTTTTTAGTCCAATGATGGTCTGTTTTAAAATAAACCGGAGTTTCTTTATTTGTTTCCATCATTTCTTTATATGGATATATTATTTTAACATCAGTTGTTTTTATCAATCTGTTAATAATTTTTATTGCACTATCCGGAATGTTTTTATACATTCTGTTGGGAACATTATATTTCACAAAATCAGACTGTCTGGGGACTATTAGAAAATATAATTTAATATTTTTCTCTTTACAATATTCATTTAATTGAATTATGTTATTAACTATTAGTTTTGTATCGTACGGGGTCTTTTTTTGAACACTGGTCATTCCAAAAAATGTGTATTTATATATTACATGATTTTTTTTATCAAAAACCGAATCTTTTCCGATACAATAGTATATATTAATTCCACAGGAAAATAATTTGTGAAATGATATTAATTTGTATCTTAAGTTAAATCTGTCACTGTAAAATTTATCGAATTGAGTTCCCAGTTTAGTATTCAATTGCCCGTAATGATTAAATAAAGAAGGAAATTTTTCAAGATATCTGTTTTCTTCTCTGCTTTTATCGCTCATATTTATTTTTAAAGACGGAATTATTAACAAAATAGCGAAAATTATTATAAATATAACATTTGCGATTTTAATATTTTTTTCATTCATAAAATAATATCTATCTTAAACATGATTTCCCTTTATTAATTATATAGGATTATCTATATTTTCAAATACTCAATATAATGTAATAATTTTAACTTTTAAAGATTATCATTTATAATAGAGATGTGTAAAAAGACTAAAGAGGGTTTATATGGTAGAAATTAGTGTTGTTATTCCTGCTTTAAATGAAAGCGCAAATATAGAAAAATGTATTAAAAAATGTATAGAAGCATTTAAAAAGTTGAATGTAGAAGGTGAAGTAGTAGTTGTAGATAATAATTCAACGGATAATACTTCTGAAGTTGCTCAAAATGCAGGTGCAAGAGTTGTTAAATGTGAGCCCCAAGGTTATGGCAATGCATTAAGATGCGGATTTAAAAATGCTCAAGGTAAATTTATTATTATGGGAGATGGAGATGATAGCTATGACTTTAGTGAAATACCTAATTTCTATAATAAAATAACTACTGAAAATGCAGATATGGTTACGGGAACAAGGCTAAAAGGTGATATAAAAAAAGGTGCAATGCCTTTTCTTCACAGATATTTAGGAACTCCTGTTCTTACTATGATTATTAATATTTTATATGGTACTAAAATTTCTGATATTAATTGTGGTATGAGAATGTTCTATAGAGATAGATTGGACAATATAGAATTTGAAACAACCGGTATGGAGTTTGCTTCTGAATTGTATGTTCAATTTGCTAAGAAAAAGTATGTAATTAAAGAAATTCCTATAAGCCTATATCCGGTTGAAGGAAGAACTTCTAAATTAAATACTTTCAGGGACGGTTTCAGACACCTGTTTTATTTAATTTCTGCTTTGCATAAGTAATAGTAATGTATAGGTTCAAAATTAGTTTTTAGAAATGAACATTGTAAACTTTGTATATCAATATCGTATTTTGCCAGTTCATACATAGTTGCATGTCCTATGCCGTAAATTTTGGATGTCATTTTATTTGGGATTCTTGTTATTCTTTTATCTTCAAAAATCTCTATTAACTTTTCTTGAGGTATATGCCTGTATCTCGGCAAAAATATATCTGTTAAAATATAAATTTTATCAGGATTCTTTCTTAATTTTTCTTTTATTTCTTCTATTATTATTTTTGATAACAGTTTTCTTCTTTCTAAAGTAAAGAAATAAGAATTTACATGAATATAACTTGCTTTTTTATTTTGAAAAGGGACTAAAATCGCACTTCCATGTGTTACTAATACGATAGCATTATCAGGTAATTGCATATCTTTAACATATAAAGCTTTTTCTTTTGAATATATTCTTCCTTTTCTTGGTTGATATATTATATTTTTAAAATCACTATAGCAATAAAAGAAAATTAGTAATGTACATATTGTAGCAGTTAGATTTCTTATTTTTTCCGATTCCGGGCAAATTTTATTTAGTTTCTTTAATATAGTTTTTCTTAGTATGTAATCAATTTTCATTGCAACACAAATTACAATAATTCCTATTAGAGCGTATACTGAAATTAAATATCTGGGTGTTGCGAATTTTTCAATGAATAAAATATAAGCTATACAAGCAAAAGTAAACATGAAATCAATATAAGTGTAATTAATTTTTGTTTTTGTAAAAAAGTCATCATGTTTAAAATCAATAGAATAAATAAAATTGATTATAAACATAATAATTAAAATTTTCATTAATGTTAAAGGGTATGATAAAAACGGAGTTAGATAACCTGTTCTTCTAAGAATAATCGTAAAGTCAATTCTATAAATATCCGGTGCGCTTATATATTTTGAATTAAAAATTTGATTAAAATACGGCATTAAAGGATTTTGATAAACTTTATATAATTTTATCATCCAAAATCCTTCTATCATAAAAAATCCTATTACAATTGAGATAATAAAAAACAGAAGTTGTTTTTGGGGTTTTTCAAATTGCCTGAAGAATATAAAACAACACAATATTAAAGGTAGAGCAACACATACCGTAGCAAATCTTAATCCGATTGCAATACCTATTAATAAACCTGATATAATCATTAATTTAGGTTTATAATTCTTGAATGATTTAAATATTAAAAGTATTGATAATAAAATTATATCCGCTATAAAAATATCATTTGATAAAGAACCGTTGTTTGTTGCCATAAAGTCTGTAATACCGCCTAAAATCACAGACAATAATACAAAAACATTTTTATTCTTTGAGTCTTTAAAAATAAAATCTGAAAGCTTATAAATTAAAAATAAGAAAATCCCGTATGACGTTCCTGAAATAAAATTAACAAATAAAGCATGATTAAAATACTTTATTATCAAAAAGTAAGGTATATCAATAAGCGGATTAAAATATGATTGTAAACCTGCAGGCATGATATCAATATTAAATCTGTTATTTAAAAAGGCATAAGGGTTATATATATGATAATTTCTTGCATCAAAACCTCTGTCGGCACCATTTGAAAGACTTAATAAACAGGCAGTAATTAAACAGATTAAAAGAATAATTATATCTTTTTTATTTATATTGAATTGAGTTAATTTTAAATAAAACGGATTATTTTTTATATTTTTAAACAAAGTGACTTTTCCTTATATTTTATTAGTTTTATACCATTGAACAAAATTCTTAATACCTTCTTTAAATGTAACTTTTGGCTCATAGTTTAAAATTCTTTTAGCCTTATCTAGACTGCATACTGTTTTATAAACATCGCCCGGTTGCATTTCTAAATATTGACGTTTTGCCTTTTTTGACATTGCATATTCAAGTTCGTCAACCATTTCATTCAATGTAACCACATTTTTACCGCCTATATTAATGATTTCAAAATCTGTTTTATTATAATTCAGTGCTGAAATAAAACCCTCTACTATATCATCAATATAAGTGTAATTTCTTTTTGTACTTCCATCTCCGTATAATGGGATTGTTTCATCTTTTTCCATTAAACGTACAAATTTATTAATTGCTAAATCAGGTCTTTGCCTTGGGCCATAAACCGTAAATAACCTTAAAGCAACTATTTTTATATTGTATAATTGCGAATAGTTATATAAAAACTGTTCACAAGCTAATTTTGTAGCGGCGTATGGAGATTGAGGCTTTGAAACATCCATATCTTCGCTAAACGGTTCTTTATCCATATTCCCATATACAGAACTTGATGAGGCAAAAACCATTTTTTTTACTTCATATTTTTTCATTACTTCAAGAAGTTTGATAGTTCCTTCTATATTTGCTTTTACATATCCCAAAGGATTTGATATTGAAGGTCTAACACCAGCTTTTGCCGCAAGATGAATTACTTTCTCTATTTTATTATTCTTAAATATTTCTTCTAAAAATGCTTCATCTGTTATATCGCCTTCAAAAAATTTATAATTTGATTTTAAAATGGCGCTTTGTATATTTTTTTCTTTTATTTCTTTAGGATAATAATCATCAAAATTATCTAAAGCGAATATTTTATTGTCTTCATTTATCAATAATTTATCGGCAATAGTTGACCCTATAAATCCTGCAGCCCCTGTAATCAATATATTCATTACTATCTCTCTTCTAATCTTTTCCTTATTAATATCTTATTTTTGTATGTATAAATTGTCAAAATGTTTTCAGACATTGTTTAAATAATATATTGTTTAGTTTCTTATCAAATTTTTATAATAATATGAGTCTTCTTTATTAACACTTTTGCAGTTTAATTGGTAAAAATAACATTTTTTAAGAAATTCGTGATGGTATTTTCTGCTTTTAAAATAAATTTCAACAAACGGCCCACGACCGTTTCTGTATTTAAAATCTGACCTTAATATATCAAAAGGAACATTACTTTTATCTGTTTTATATGGGTTAATTTGAACAATATATAATGGTCTGTTGGTTTTATAAAAAGAAAAATAATCTATACTATATGGGTCGTAAAAAAGATACTGATTTTCAAGATTTTCAAATTGAACAAATTCTTGGGTATAAAATGGCCTGTCATGTGTAGGACTATCAAAAATTATAATATTATTATTAAATATTATCTTTTTATCTCTTTGCGGAATAATATCTATCGAATTATTACAAGCATTTTCTAAGAATTGTTTTACGTTATCTTTGACATTGTCATATTTACCTGTAACATCTTCTTCATAGTATGGATTAGAAAATATATCAGAATATGAAATTATTTCTTCAGGGGAGATTTTTATTTCTTTCAATATATGTTTTATAGAAACACGAGTATCTTCGTGACTCATTATTTTAAAGAAATGTATTGCATTCATACTGTTTATTACTATTAATGATGCTATAACTAAGAGTATTAGTCCGCATAATATTTTTTGTTTTTTTATACGAAAATAATAATCTGCCAATATTCCTATAAAAATAGCCATAAATGGGAGCAATGGCAGAATATATCTAAGAAAAATCAATTTTGAAAGTGACATTAAAAGAACAAATGATACCGGAAATGATAGTAATATAAATTTATATTCTTTAGGAATATCTTTATTTTTTAAAAACAAAAATAAACCTATAACAGAACAAATATAAGCAAAATATCCAAATGCATTAGGGAAACTGTGATATACATGAAAGAGAAGTGAATTACAAGCATCTGCACTGGTATGTCCTGCGGTAAATGCATGATTGTATTCATATAAAAAATCGTTGAAAAAGTGATTAAAGTTTAAAAGAATGAATGGATTTGTTATTAAAAATGTTGCTAATGCACTAGTAAACAATATAAATATATCTAAAATACATTTTTTTATTGGTTTTTGGGTTGATAGTAAAACAATTAAAGGTACTATTAAAATTATGGCTCCATTATACTTTGTGGCGGCACATAATCCTGACAATATTCCTAGAACAATAATATTTTTTATAGTGTATATTGAATTTTTTCTAATAAAATATAAAGCAAAATATACGGTTACAATACATAAAGCAGCTAAAGGAATATCTACTGCCAAATGATGAGATAATTGCATCCAAAGATAAGATGTGGCAAGAATAAAACCTGAAATGAATGCCGGTATTATTTTTTTGTCAGCTTTTTCATTTCCTTCTTTAGGATAAATAAGTATGTAAGTTGTTAAAAATGTAAAACATACTCCTATTCCGGCAAATATATTATTTATTAATAATGCGGGAAACATAAATTTATATTCGCCAAAATCAGTATATATTGTATTTGTTGTGAATAGTCTTGTAAATTCATTAAAATTATTAATAACACTCAATTTTTTTAAAAATAAATAATATATACCATACGCTATTGCTTGAATGTCAGAAACAAAACTTGGCTTTTTGAAAAATTCAGGACTTCCGTTACTATAAAACATATTTAATGTTTTATGTACACAAAAATCTCTAAAATAATATTCACTTCCTCCGTGTAAACCAAGAATAAAAATAATCAAACATAATATATATAGAGATATGAAAATCTTTTGATTACTTAATATTTTCATTATTATCTTTCCTTTTGTAAAGCAGATACATTATTCTGTTCCTTCTGAAATTATATTCTGTTATTGGTGTGTAATTATTTTTAATTTCTTCATTTTCAATATCTAAATATTTTATATTAATAATTTTCGGTTTCTTTTCTTTAATGTCTTTATAGATATCATAGTCCCTTGGTTTGAAACTTCTGTAAGTTTCGGCAGCTCCTTTAGGTCTTACTGAAAACCAAAAATAGTCTACATCATCTCTGTATATATTGAAATATATGCTTCCGTCATATATTTTATCATCTTTGTCGGTAGTGTTAAGAACATAGTTTATAACATCCAGCTGCGATGAATTTTTATAATTTTGAATTTCTTTAAAAAGGCATTGCAATGGATAAAATATTATTAACAGTAATGATATTATAACTGAAAAATTATATTTATTTTGTATTTTGTTTATTGTATTGGCTGAAATCATTGCAAAAAAAGGCATTGCCGGAACAAAATATTGTTTGTTCGGGACGTTTATTAAAAAAACGCTTAAAAAGAGAATTACGGACATAACTCCGATTTCTTTTTGTCTGTATCCCTTTAAACAAAATAAACCTATAATTGCAGTAAACAAGAAAATACCGTTTTCATATAATAATTGTAAAAAGAATGATTTTGAAGAAAACGCCCCCATAAATTTGTAGTTAATTAAAAAATTGAAAAACCAATATTGTTCAAAATTAATTGATTTACTTAAGAAATATATAAAGGAAAGAATTATTGGAATAAGTGTTATTAACCCATACAAAAGTAAATCTGTTATTGATATTTTCTTTTTATAAAGTCTGAAAAGCAGAATTAATGATATAGGAAATATATAAAATATAGCTTTTGGCAAAACTGCGAAGCTCGCTCCTGCCAATAATGCACTTATAATAAGGTTAGTTTTTTTGATTTTTATATTTTTATATAAGAATGCAATAGCAAACATTATAAGCATTATATATAAAGTATCCGGTCTTATTTCAGTCAATTTATCCGTGAAAAAAGTGCAAGATAGTAATATTATTGGTGTTAGTAATTTTATTTTTGAACCGAAAACATATTTAGATACGAGATATGTTGCATATACAATACCTAAAAATAACATATAACAAAATATTTTACAGGCAAATAGTGCTCTTATAGTTTCTGAAAATATTTTTAAAAGCGGAATCATAGTGATATGGAAAAAAGGAGGTTTTTGCTGAAAGAAGTCAATATATATTACTTGACCTTTTAATATTTTCCAGGTCGTATGTATTGCTTCAAACTCATCATGATCAAAAAACTGAAAGATACATAATAATGCACTTACTATGAGCATAATGTTAAGAACAAGTATCTCGATTCCTCTGTCAAAATTTAGTTTGCTATCCGAATTTTTCATTTCCTACAACGTAATAATTATAATAATAGCGATTATATCATCTTTCTTAATCTTGTTCAAATGTTACAAGATTGATAGTTTTAATATATATTTTATAAAGAAATAATAGTTAGTTTCGGAAAATTTTGATATAATAAATTTTAAGATACAAAGAATTAGACTGGAATAGGATGTAATAATATGACGGATAATAAAAAAATTTCAATTGTTATTCCTGTTTATAATGAAGAAGATAATTTAAAATTACTTCAGGAAAAACTTACTAATGTTCTTAACAGTTTTGAAGGCGGATATGAAATAATTTATGTTGATGATTGTTCAACTGATAATAGCTTTGAGATATTAAAATCTATAAAGAATGAACATACAAAGATAATAAAATTCAGAAGAAATTATGGTCAAACTGCTGCGATGCAGGCAGGTATTAATAATTCTTCAGGTGATATTATTATTACACTCGATGCGGATTTACAAAATGACCCTAATGATATACCAAAGCTTGTTGAAAAGTATAATCAAGGCTATGATTTAGTGAGTGGTTGGAGAAAAAACAGACACGATAATTTAACACGGACTATTCCTTCTAAAATAGCTAACGGCTTAATTTCTAAAATAACAAAAACAGGTTTGCATGATACCGGTTGTACTCTTAAGGCTTATAACGGAAATATACTCAGAAATATAAATTTATTCGCAGATCATCACAGGTTTATACCCGCAAGATTTTTGGAACATAGTACCAGAATTGCGGAAGTTGAAGTTGAACATCATTCAAGAATGTATGGAAAAAGCAAATATAATATATTAAGAGTTTTCAGAGTCATAATTGATATAATTGCAATTTCCTTTTGGCAGAGATATAAAAATAAACCTATGTATTTTTGGGGAGGATTGGCTCTTATTTCATTGTTATTATCTTTTATTCCTTTTATTTGTTTATTTTTTAATCTGTCAAATACCAATATTTTATTGTTATACTTGATTTTGATGGTTATTCTTGTTGTCTCATCATTTGTATTTATTGCAATAGGACTTGTTTTTGAAAGTATTCTTAAATTAAGTTTAGAATACTATAAAGGTCAAAATTATACGGTAGAAACAATTTTATGAAGAAAAAACTAAAATTTTTTTTAAAACTTATATTTGGTATCGGCATTCTAATATTTCTTTTTAGTAAAACAAGCAGGCAAGAATTTATACATATGCTTGTGAATGCCGATTATAAGTTTTTTATATTTTCTTTATTCCTTTATATTATAGGGCAAGTGGTTTCTGCAAGAAAATGGATGATTTTATCACAAAGATTAAATTTTAATAATAAATTTATCTTGTATTTAAGATTATATTTTCTCGGTATGTTTTATAATATGTTTTTACCTACAAATATTGGCGGTGACATAATTAAAGTTATAAAACTTAAAAATAATGAACCGCTTTCTACTACAAAAGCTATAATCTCTGTTATATCTGACAGAATTACAGGTGTTTGTGTTCTTGTTTTGTTTATTATATTAGGTTCCATTTTTTATCATAATTTATTTTGGATTAATATTTTTAATCTCTGCTTAATTCTTGGTTCTTTTATCGGGATTATTATTTTTATTTTTGTAACTAAAAATAAAAAATTAATTCCTGAAAAATTTATTCATATATTTGAGTCTGTTTTATTACTTTGTGAAAAAAAATGTATATTCAAAATTACATTTTTATCTTTGTTCTTCCATTTATTACTTATAATAATACATTACTTTATTGCATTAATGTATAACTTAAATATTCCTATATCATATTATTTATTATTATATCCGATAACTGCAATAGTAGCTTCTTTGCCTATTTCTATAAATGGAATAGGATGTAAGGAACTTGTCTATGTATATATGTTAAAACCATTTAATATTGATACCTCTTCTGCAGTATTATTTGTTATGACATTTAATATGATTACTTTCTTTGCAAGTACTTTAGGTTTTATTCCGTATATTTCTAAAGATAAAAATAATTAGTTTAATTTAATCGACATGAATATTAAAAAAAGGGCTTTTATTTTTATAAGCCCTTTTTTGTATGCAACTTTACGATTGCCACACTAAATTAAATATTTACTCACTGAGTGCAATCATATTACCTTTTAAAGAAATATTATAGCTGGGTGTAAAGGTTGTAAATATAATTATGTTTTCATCCGATTTTAATTGCTTAGTTGCAAGAACCCTTCCTGAAGTATCTGACATTGTATAAATTGAAGCTTTACAAGCAGGATTTACAATTGCTCTGTAATGTCCTTTGTCAAATCTGGAATAAGGAGGAATATATTCAAACCAGGCATTATAATATATTCCTATTGTCTTGAATAATTGACCGTCAATATAAGTAATATTTTTATCTAATATCTTACCTCCCATTCTGAATGTGCCACCTGCCGGAACTTCAAATACCATATTTGTTTTGCATCCGAAATAATAGCCGTCTTCTGTTTTAGGCAGTAAGAATCCTTTTTCGTCTGTTACTCGAACATTCCATTGTTTTATTTGTTTTTCACTTAGAGGTTTATTTTGGTTATTTAATATAGCATATCCGTGATTGTCAAAGGTATTTATAACTATTTTCCCGCATCCGTTAATAGGATTAAATGAACCTTCGTTTGCAGGCATGATAATCTGTGCATCTTTTACAGGTATTGAAGGTGAAATAATTATTTCCGGTTTTACAACCGGCATTGGTATCATTTGTTTTTGTTTTGCTCTGATTGAATATTTAATTTTTGGATTCAAATTAGAAAATACAACAGTTCCATTTTTGCTCTTCATCCAAACTGCTGCCTGCATGTTTGTTTCAGAGTTATAAATAGTGTATTCTAACTCGTTTAAACAATTAACTATTGTTATTGTTGTTTTGTCTTCACTGATTAATACATCATTTGGTTCAACAAATGTAGCGTCAAAATAATTATCTAAAAAATTGTTTAAATTTTCATATTGAATATTCATCATAATGATTTTTCCTTTCTTTTTTAAACACTAAAATGTCTGAGTAAATACGTGTACGCCAAAGGTGTTGCAAAGCGAAATATCGCAACAAAGTGAGGATGACTGAGCCTGTATGCGTTAGCTAAGTATAAATTTTGAATGACTTATTTAAAAGATTGCAAAGCGAACCTCAGTATGACACTTAAGCTTAGACCCTGAGTCAAAGCAGAGTGTAATGCCAGATTAAATGACTTTATTTCTTGTATAAGTGCAATGCAAAATCTGCATAACAATATACCTGTCTTGTCATATAATTTGTACTATTAATGTTTCAATATTTATAAAATTATTTTATTATTTTCAAATTAATTTAAATTATTATGATTAATTAGTAAAACTTAATGTTAATAATATATCTTATAAAAAAGCATACTTCACATTAATATAATACCCATTTTTGATATATAAATAACATATAATTAAGATATATTAAGTTGTTTTAAAACAGTGTAAATATTTGTAAAAGTAAGTGGTATACGTATAAAGAAATTACAAAAAATTCCGATAAGAAAATTATGTCAGTGTGTAATTTTAAGGAATGATTTCAATGGTAGATGGAATATTTAATTCTTTTTTAAATAGAGGTAAAGATGCTTTAAACTCCGCAGAAGATTTTATAAAAGGAAAAGGAGAAGATATATATAATATTTTTGAAACTGGAAAAGATTTATTAGGAGATAGTGGTAATGCTATTGGAAGTTTATTTACCGGGGATGACACATTGAATAAATTTCAAACCATAGGTACTAACTTTATGGATAATGTAGCTAATACTTATATAGATCATAAAGCAAACACTTTAAATAATATAAATAATATTTTTAAAATGGGAACCAATGGTATAGAAGATATAGCTAACGGAATTGATTCTATATATAAACCCGAAGAAGATAATTTTGAGAATTTAGACAATGGTATAAACACTCTACATAAAATAGAAGATATAACGGAATCTGTACATGATAATATTGATCCACTAAAGAACTTCACCTTTTCTCTTGTTAATATTGCTGCTGAAGGTGACATTCTGAATAATTTTGACTCAGCGCTTAATGAATCATTAAAACAGGATGATTTTTCTTCAGGAATTAAGACATTTGGCACTGTTATATTAAGCGGAACATTAAAGAATGCAATAAATAAAGCAATAGATTCAGAAGAAAAAGAACAATTAAAGGATGAAGAAATATCAAATACGAAACAATATAATGGTTTAACAAATCAAAATATGTTATTACTTTCAAACATTTCATATTCACCCATAGCGAACGCAAATAATAAGGGTAAAACACTGGGGGAAATTATAAATGAACAAAAAGAAAAACTTAAATCAGAAAATGATAATACATTATTAGATGCAAATGGAAATTTTACGGCAGAAGGTGCAAAAGCACTTGCAGATAGTGGTTTTTCTATGCAAACTGAAGATTATGAACTTTATGCACAAATGTTGAATGATATAGCTAATAATGAACAAGTAGCATCTTTAACAATTTTAGATAATGCCGATATAGATGAAAACTATATTAATGCAACAACTTATGGACATCTTGATAGTAACGGAAAATTAATAGATAATCCGACAGTTGTATATCAAGGTACAAGTAATGCTACCGCCTGGGAAGATAACGCTACAGGTTTAAATACTGAAGATACACCATTACAAAAAGCTGCATATGAATATATTAAAAGACAACAAGCAACATTAAAAGAATATAGTAATAATCCTTCAGATATTCACATAACGGTTTCAGGACACTCTAAAGGTGGTAATTTCGCAATGTATTCCACTATAATGAATGAAAAAGAAGAAAAAAATAATCCTGACGGAAATAAAATAACAATTGATAATTGTCTATCCTTTGATGGACAAGGTTTTAATAAGGATTTTGTAAAAGAAAATAAAAAAATAATTAATAAATGCAAAAATAAAATGACATCAATTAATGCATATACAGATGCTATAAATTTACTGTTAACCGAAGTTTCTGGGAAAACACATCAAGTTGGAGTTGAATATACAAAACTTAAAAGAGACGAAGAAGGAAATCCTATTTTATCGGGAATAGAAGATTTAAATAATTTCTTATTTGATACACACTCACCTACAACTATGTATAAAGCAATTTGCGAAAACGAAAATAATAAATGGTCTATTTATGAAAAAAATGAGCTGGCAAGTCAAATTCATAACATAAGCAACTCGGTAGAGGATACAAACGAGCCAATGAAAGCTTACTTAACAAAAACTCTTGAATACCTTCTTGTTAACCAATTTGCGCCGGGGCAAAAAGTTCGGGATAAAGATAGTACTATAGTTAAAGAAGCTACTATTGATGATTATAATCTCATAATTGCAAAAACTGATGATAATAAATATAACGTATATAACAAAGATGGAGATGTTGTTATTGCACAAATAGACGAAAATAAACAAGTGACAAAAGGTGCAATTGAACAATATGAAAAAGATGATTCAGATAATGAATTATTACAAGAAATAGATAAAACAATAGATACATTAAATTGTTAATATCCATAATAAAAATATTATTTTAGCAATATCAAATATAAAAGGCGGGCTAATAGGGGGCTAAACAAAAAAAGACTTTCGGCAGAAAAACCAAAAGTCTTTAATTTATATGGTTGCGGGAAGTGGATTTGAACCACTGACCTTCGGGTTATGAGCCTATAAGAGCCCTATTTGCAGGCTTTTTCACTTGTAACCATAATTATCAGGATTTATCACAAATGATTGCAACACATGAATTTCAGCCCATTTTTTATTCTCTTTTTTTATCAGAACTTTTCATGGTTTTCCAGAATTTTTGCAACTTTTTTGCAACCCGTTTGCAACTTCCTCCTTTATATCTGTCCACTCAACGTTGCTTCAAAGGGGCGGGGAGTGGACAAAAACATAGATAGCTCCCCTCATTCTGAGCCGCAGAAAAATTCCGTAATTTTTCAGGAAAATATAAATTGCTAACTTTTGCAAACAAAAGAGCTTACAGGTGATTCTTACACGATATAATTTTGTGAGAATAAGAGGATTTTATAATGGAAAGAAAAATAATAAGGAATAGAATCAAGTGTAAACATTGCGGTGATATAATAAAATCAATAAGCGTACACGACTTTAAATTTTGCTCTTGCGGTAAAGTTGCAGTTGACGGCGGTAAATGTTACTTAAAACGAACCGGCAACCCAAACGATTGGGAAGAATTAAGCGAGTTTAAATAAAATAAGTTATGATGTTACAATCGTTACTTATTTGCCTTAATCGCTAAAATTTATTAATATTTTATTGAGGGAGTGTTTAAATTATAATTTTTGCGTTACAATTTAATTACAAGAGGTTTTATGACAGAATTCAATAATATCATATATAAATGTTTAAGAGAATTAGGATGTAATTTTGATTTATTTTTATGGTCAAAAAATGAACGCGTCAAATCTCAAAAGTATTCATACTTGATAGAAAAAATATATGGAGTTGGTGTTGGTAAATTTAGTTTATATTTAAATGGACCATATAATTCTATGTTGGCTGATGAGTTATATGATATTGCTCGTAATAGAAATAAGTATGTAAGTGAAAATCAAGTAAACCCATTATCCGAAGATGCATCTAATTTATTAAGAAGGCTAAATACTTTTTTTTTAAATCAACAAATTAATGAAGTTGATTTATTGGAGTTGTATACTACTTTTGATTATCTTAAAAGTTATTATCCATCTTATGAAAATGATGAAATATTTAAGCAATTATATGATAGAAAATCAATGATTTATCACAGATACCCTAATTTAAATCAAGATAATATTAATAATATTATATTAAATATAGATGCTCAAATTAATGAATTAATAAATTAAAATCTATTTATATTTCAGAAAAATCATATAGTCTATAAATATTTATAGATTTAGGTGTTCCTTTTTCGGTATAGAAAAGTCCAAATAGCTGATTTTGCTTGAATTTATTATGTGTAATAACACTTATATCATTTTTGTCGTAAGTAATATAAATATTATCATCATTTATATATGATTCTCTCCTTTTTAATTCTTGATCTTCTTCGGTTAAAGGATCTTTAGAACTTTTACCATAAAATTCCCCCAGGCTATTTGTTTTGACATTCACTATTTGTCTGTTAATTGGAATTGGTACCAAATTCTTTTGTGCCTTAAAAGCTTCTTTAAAGGAATTTTTTATATAGTTAAAAGTTTCCTTTGCATCTATTGATGCTTGATAATGTATACCCAAATTTTGTAAACCCGCATTATTAATTTTTTCTTCAAAGGACTTTTCTTTTATTAATTTTGGGAAAGTTTTGTTTATTAACATTTTTGCTAGTCGTTTAATGACATCAGGAAATTCTTTATTATTTAATATATTTTCAATCTGATTCCAAAAATAAGAGTCATTAAAGAAGACAAATTCTTCGGGATTGTTTATAATGCCCTCAATTTTCTTTATATTGCTATATTTCATATTTGTGCTGTAATTCAATAAATATGAATATAACCTACGTGCTACAAAATTTATAATATAAGATTTTTCGTAATATAAAATATTTGAGTACCAATAGTATTTTGATAATAAAAATTGTTCAATTGCAGAAATTGCTTTATATGAATATGCTATATAATATCTATCTGTTTTTTTTACTAACATCATATTGTTTATGATAAAATCAACATCTATATTTACAGAAATGCCTGTATTTTTTGTATCTCTTATCATATAATCAATTTGGTCTGCATCTAAATTTGACTTAATAATTTTAGATAACACATAATATTCTCTTTTTATACCTTTACCATTTATTAAACTACAAATTATTTCAATATCATCTTCATCAATTTTAAATTTATTTTGTAGCAATTCAGAAAATTTTTTATTTCTTATAATTCTTCCAGCAAGATTTTCGTGATGATATATATCATCATATTCTTGAAAACTTTTGTCATAAAAAAATAAGTCATTTAAATTATTGCTATTAAGACACTGCTTAAATTTCTTTCCAATTGCAATGTTTGTATTTTCTGGGTATTCTCCATTAAATTCGTTGATTAAAGCATCATTTGGACAATGTCTATCAATAATGTAAGAACATTCCCGATAGGAAGCTTCTATTGTATGCGATATCGGATAATGCCCTATATCATGCAATAACGCGGCTAGTCGTAATATTTTGTGATGTTTATCAATTATTTCGCTATTTTTTTCTATATAACCTGTTTTCTTTAATTGTTGAAACATTTTTTCAGCTATATGTAAGACCCCAAGAGAATGCGAAAAACGAGTATGCACGGCACCTGGAAAAACAAAATATGCAAGTCCTAATTGTCTTATATGATTTAAACGTTGAAAATATGGAGTAGAAAGTAACTCTTTTTCTTCTTTTGTAAGGTATATAAATCCATATACATTATCATAAATTTTTTCAGTAAAATTTGATTCATATCCCATATGGTATTCTCCTATGAAGCTAATTCCATTTGTTTTTCATAGGTTTTTAAATTAGAAATTTCTAATATTTTTGAACCCATTCTTTCAATTAAAGGAACAACAAGAGCGTTGCCCATAACAAAATATCTGAATTTTTCTGGCATACCTGTATCAGTCCAACCGTCTTTAAATCCATTTAATCTTTCACACTCGGTGGGTGTTAATAGTCTCAAGTTTTGTGATAGCTTATCTATAATAACGTGTGTACTTCTATTTAAAGAAGATTCACTTGTGAGCATTGTTCTGCTTGGCAAATCCATTCTATCAGGGAAAGACATTGAACCTTCTGTGTAGTAGTAAATTTCACCGTTAGGGCGCCGTCTTTCTTCGCGCTTAGCACCTTTTAAATATTTCCATTTATCTGTGCTACCATTTAAGAAAAATCTTTTATCAACAGGACCATCTTCACATATTTCATTTAATGTTATTGGAGTTTGCATAATTGGAGTAGTTTCCATTGTGTATGCTTTTCCGTTTACACATACACCGGAATTATTAAATCTTGCAGCAAATTTGTCAGAGAATACATCAAGAGTTTTATATTTATCTTGTGAAATAGTATAAATTTCCATATTGTTGATACTTAAATTTGTTTTATCAATTAAAAATTCTCCGGGAAAAAATCCGTTTTTAGTTATGATATTAAACTTATCTTCATTGGCTAAATGATTGTAAAAATCAGTTAATTCATTTACCGCAAAAATGAATGTTCTACGGCGTCTCTGAGCACAACCATATTCAGCAGCATTTATTACACGCCACTCAATTGCATAACCTAAATCAGACAAACATCTTAAGATTATGCCGAAATCTCTCCCCCTTTGTTTTGCAGGAGATTTTAATAAGCGATCTACATTTTCAAGCAAAATATATTTAGGTCTTTTAGCTTCTACAATATCTCTTATCTCCCACCATAAAGCACCTTTTTTGCCTTGAATACCTTTTGCTCCTGTTTTTGCAACAGAGTAATCTTGACACGGAAAACCACCAACAAGTAAGTCATGTTCTGGAATTTGGTCTTTAACTAATGCAATATCTTCATTTATGCAATTATGATTTTTACCAAAATTTTTCGTGTAACAATCATAGGCATATTGAGATTTTCTTCCGGGTTCCCATTGATTTGCCCAGATTGTTTCAAATAAATCAGAACTTCTTTCAAGACCTACCCTAAAACCTCCTACGCCGGCAAATAATTCAACTACTCTTATTTTCTTCCCACGACTTAACATTCTTGTATTACTCCATTATTATGTTACCATAAAATTAACGGGGTGGTAACCATGCAAGAAAAACGTTACAATTCAAAAGCGGAATTATTAAAAAGATCAAAAGAAGCTATTAACATTCCTTTTGGTAAAATTGACACAACAGGAAGACTTGGAACGGCTAAAAATAAAGGTAACGTTGGACAAATGTTTGAGGAATGTTGGTTTGAAAGAAAAGTCAATAGCCGTGCAGAAGCTGATTTTAATGAGCTAGGTGTTGAATTAAAAGTTACTCCATGCATAAAAAACAAATCAAATAAATATGTAGCAAAAGAAAGACTTGTATTAAATATTATTGACTATATGACAGAAGTTAATAAGTCTTTTGAGGATAGCAGTTTTTGGCATAAAAACAAAACTCTTTTGCTAATGTATTATGAATATTTTAAAGATGTACCCGTTACTGATTTTAAAATATTAGAAACTCTTTTATATGAATATCCTGAAAAAGATTTAATTGTTATTAAACAGGATTGGGAAAAGATTATTCAGAAAATAAGAGAAGGGAAAGCTCATGAATTATCAGAGGGAGATACCTTATACCTTGGAGCTTGCCGCAAAGGAGCAGGAGGAGAAAAAGATTTAAGGTCACAACCTTATAATACTGTTAAAGCTAATCAAAGGGCCTATTCTCTTAAACAATCTTACATGACCTATATTTTAAATAATTACGTTTTGAATCAGGAAAAAGAAGAATCAGTAATTGATAATGAAAAGCAACTCGAAAAGCAAGGTTTTGAAAACTACATTATTAACAAAATTAAACCCTATTTCGGTAAATCACAAAAAGAATTAATTAGAGAATTTCATCTTAACCCTGCAATGAAAAATGTTAATGAAAGAATAATAGCTTCCATTTTAGGAATAAAAGGAAACATTGCAGCAACGGAAGAATTTAAGAAAGCAAATATTGTTCCCAAAACAATACGTATAAATTTTGGTGATAAGAACATTAAAGAAAGTATGTCTTTTCCAACCTTTAAATTTACTGAAATTATTAAAGAAGAATGGGAAGATTCATTTATGTATAACCTGTTTTTTTCCACAAAATTTATGTTTATCATATTCAAGTTTGATAAGAATAATGAATTATATTTAGATAAAGTTAAATTCTGGAACATGCCTGTAAAAGACATCGAGGAAGTTCATAAAGTTTGGGCTGAAACAGTTAAGGTAATTAAAGAAGGCGTTAAAATAACAAATAAAAAAGGACGTGATTTTAATAATTTGCCGGGACAATCATTTAACAGAGTAAGCCACGTAAGACCGCACGGACAAAACAAAGCCGATTCATACGAACTTCCAGACGGCAGAAAATTAACAAAGCAGTGTTTTTGGTTGAATAATAAATATGTACTAGAACAGATTTTAGATGTTTAATTTTTTGAATATTGCATCAATATCTTCTTGTTCCGTAAATACTCTTTCAAGTTTGCCATCATCTACGGCTTCCAGCATCATATGCTCTTTTAATTTTAAACGGTCATATATCATTTCATCTAATGAGTAATCAATACCATCAATTTTGAATAATGTCTGCAAATAGTAATATTGTGTATATTGATTATCTGGCAACCCTAAACGGTGAATCCTATCTTTTGACTGTAATAAATGAACTAAGTTATAACTATACTCATAATAAATAGCATCGTGGCATACTGAATGTAGAGACACCGATTCAGCAAGTGTTTGAGGATTTGTAATTAATACTTTAATCTCATTATTTAAAAATTTATCTAATATTATTTTTCTATCTTCCATTGATGTTCCACCTGTAATTTCTTCAGATGGAACACCTATTTCATCCAACAATGTTCTTAAATTTGAAATTGATTTTCTAAATAAAGTCCAAATAATTACAGGCTTGTTTGACTGATAAAGACTTTGAACTAATTGAATACATTTTTTTGTTTTTACAGTTGTACCAATATTTTGAACAATATCTTTAAGTTCACTAGAGGCATCAGAATAATCTAATTCATCAGGCTCTATTGAAATATCTAAAATATCTCTAAATTCGCTAAAATCTAATTTCTCTAATAATAATTCAGGACAAGATTCTAACTGTAGAAGTCTTATTATAAGGGCAAATTTATTTTTTTGATACTTAGAATATAATATTTCAGCAGCCCTATTTTCTTCATTAGTTGCACATTCTAAACCGAATATATCTTGATTTGCCGGAGGTACACATAATTGTTCTTTTGATGTTCTGCAATAGAAAGGTTTAATTCTATCATTTATTTGATTTCTTTCTGTTTCATATGGATTCTTTAGAAATTGCTCTTTAAACCCAAAGAAACTGTCATATTCATTTGGATACAAAATGTGTAAATTATTATAAATATCTAAATATGAATTAGGTATCGGTGTCCCTGTCATAGTTATTACATAATTTGCATCTTTAGCTATTTCTATTGAATTTGTAGCACGTTCTCCATTTATTCCTTTTGCTTTATGAATTTCATCATAAACAAGTAATGTTCCATTTTTTACAAGTTCTTTAATTTCCTGTTTATATGCATTAAGAGATTCATAGTTAAAAAGAAACAGATTATATTGCTTGTATTCATAATTTAGCAAATAATGTTTTTGTTGAGAAGATTCATTGCTTTGTACATCAAAACATTTTAATTTTTGTTTGTCTTTAAAACATATATTAAATTCATTTTTCCAAGATTCAAATGCATTTTTAGGGCAAATTACTACAACTTTATCTACATTCCCACAATCTTGTAAGTATGCAAAAACACCGAGGACAGAAGATGTTTTGCCAGAGCCTGGAACTGAAAAATTGCTGCATTTTTTCATCTTGCACATATAAAAAGAATCCCATAATTGCTGCTCTCTTAGCTGACGAGTCATTGTTTTTGCTAAAACTAGCCTATATTTTTCTAATTCATTTTTACATAAATCATCTTTTAATTTTATTTGAATACCTAAATTTTTTCTGTCATTTAAATACATTTGCTTACTAGTAATATATTCATCTAGAGCCGCCGTTGTAAACAAAGAAACATTAGGAAGTTTATTTTTAAACAAACTAATAATTTTTTCAAAATCAACATATGTTAAGTTTTCTTTAAATACAACCTTATTACCAACATAACTTTCGACAAACCTTCTAAGATGTATTTTATTGAAGACATTAAACTCTATATTTTGTTCAAGTTTATTTATACCAATTAATCTTTCATTTTCGTAATCCAATATAAAACAATTCTCTTTAAGAAAAGCATTATCCATAATTAATTTACCTTTGTTATATTTTATAATTTCTTTTAAAACAACATCATCTACCTTTAACACAATTGCTTCAGCATCTTTGTTATTCCATAAGTTTTCAAATTTTTCTTTATTATTTGCAATTTTTCCATAATCAAATTCTGAACAAAGCCAGCTACAAGTTATATCAAAAGATTCGCCATTTCCGTATATAGCTGCATCGGTTAAATTATCAGAGCCACATGAGGTTATTTCATTTCCCTCTGCATCAACATATAATCCGAATTTGTAGTGAAAAGTCCCTTTTCGCATAAATGCAATTTTTATATCAACAAGACCTTCTGCAATTAAATATGCAAGATTAGAATAAATTCTAATGTTATCATCAGTTTTATCGAGAAGTTCGAATTTTGAAATCAAACCCTGATTTAATTTTGTTTTTAAAGCATACCCACGTTTAATCTTTTCAAAATCATCTTCTTCTATATCTTCTGATAAAATAATACGAATTTGCCCTTTATTTATGGCAACATATTCAATCCCCTCAGCACAATTACATAATGCTTTGGCTGAAAAATAAGCACTAGCTCTATCATATATTATAGAATCTTTCATTACCGGAATATAAAATTCTTTTAGTATATTATTCTCTCTGGCGTAATATACAGGTTTTAGAGGAATTTGTTTAAACATACTAATCCTCTAATGATATTCTAATATTATTAATAGTATTTTCTAATTTTGATAAAGATTGTTTAACATCATCTAATTGTTCATCAGATAATTTTTTAAAAATATTTGTATCTATATGTTCTACAATATCAATGCTTTTATTCAGTAATTCTACAGGTTCATTTATAATTTTTTCCCTATCATTTTTTTCAATAATTTTTATTCTGCTTTTTTGCATTTTTTCTTTAACATTATTGTTGTTTCGAACCTTATTTATTAATTCTTTCTTATCTAAATTTTGGTTTTCAGGAGCAAGCAACTCTTTTTGAGTTTCTTCAATACATTCAAAAGTTTCTTCTATAAATGTTTCAGCATGTTTCGAAGAAACAAGATTATCGGCTGTTTTTCTTATATATCTTGTCATATCGCCTTCTGGTCGCATTAATAATTCATGAAATAATATTTGTTTTACATTATCGGAATCTTCTTCGGTTTTACATTTATGTAAAGCCCTTAATATTTCGTGTAAGGGACCTTCAATATCGTTTTCACGAGCAATATAGAACTGCAAAGGAGCATTAATATAATCCAAGTAATCGACCATTAAATTTGCCAATTCTATCTTCTTTTCAATTTCGGAAGATTTTTCGTTTGTGGCATCTGCATACTCTTTTACTGTTAAAAGTTTTTTATCTATTAAATCATTATAAATGCCAACCAATCTATCAATTGGGTTATAATCTACTTTTGTA
>CANQOM010000005.1 GCA_947625445.1 Candidatus Gastranaerophilales bacterium | reverse complement strand
TGTATGGGAAGCTATTATGAATGCATCTCATAATAAATTAAATAATCTTATAGCAATTGTTGACAGAAACAAGCTTCAAATTGACGGTTCAACGGAAAAAGTTAAATCAATAGGAGATGTTAAGTCAAAATTTGAGGCTTTCGGCTGGAATGCTATAGAAATCAACGGTCATGATTTAAATGAAATATATAATGCTTTTTCAATAGCCCAAAAGAGTGATAAACCGTTTGTTATTATTGCAAATACAATAAAAGGCTATGGGGTATCTTTCATGGCAAATAATGCAAATTGGCATGGGAAAGCACCAAATAAAGAAGAACTTGAAAGAGCATTAGATGAACTTAAATAGAGGCAATATGGAAAGAGAATATAAATCAGTAAGAAGTGTTTATGGAAAAACGCTTGTTGAATTAGGGAAAACAAATAAAAACATTGTCGTTTTAGATGCAGATTTATCATGTTCAACACAAACCCAACTTTTTGCGAAAGAGTTTCCCGAAAGATTTTTTAATGTAGGAATAGCAGAACAAGATTTGATGACAACTGCAGCAGGATTAGCCTGTACTGGAAAAATACCTTTCGTATCAACTTTTGCAATGTTTGCAACAGGCAGAGCGTGGGAACAAATTAGAAATACTATCTGTTATTCAAACTTAAATGTTAAAATAGCTGCAACACATGGCGGAATAACAGTAGGAGAAGACGGAGCAAGTCATCAAGCACTTGAAGACATTTCTTTAATGAGAAGTATTCCTAACATGACCGTAATAGTTCCTGCTGATGCTAATGAAACAAAACAAGCCATAGAATATGCAGCATCTCACTACGGTCCGGTATACATAAGAATTGCAAGAACAAATTTACCTGATATATTTGATACTTCATATAAATTTACTCACACAGAAGCTACTGTAATGCAAGAAGGTAAAGATATATCTATCTTTACCAACGGTGAAACATTGGTAGAAACTCTGGATTGTGTTAAAATATTATCAGAAAGAGGTATAAGTGCAGAAGTTATAAATGTTCCGTTTGTGAAACCAATAGACTCTGAAACAATAATAAAGTCTGTGAAAAAAACAAACAGAGCAATAACGATAGAAAATCATTCCATAATAGGGGGATTAGGAAGCGCTATTTGCGAAGTATTAAGTGAAAATTATCCGGTAAAAGTAACAAGAATAGGGACGAATGACGAATTTGGGCAATCCGGAAATGCAAAAGAATTATTAGCTTATTATGGACTAAATTCTGAAAAACTGGCAGAAAAAATAACAGGACTTTTAAAATGATTCAATTAAGAAACGTATATAAGAAATATAAAGATAATTATGCCTTGCAGAATATAAATCTTGATATTATGTCAAGCGAGTTTGTATTTTTAACAGGTTCTTCCGGTGCAGGGAAATCAACTTTAATGAAATTATTATACCGAGAGGAAGTCCCTACTTCGGGAACTGTTATGATAGGGAATATAAATATAGCAAAATTAAGTAATGACAGAGTCCCCAATATAAGAAGATGTATGGGAATTGTTTTTCAGGATTATAAATTACTGCCTAACATAAGTGTATATGATAATATTGCATATGTAATCAGGACATTGGGAATGCGTTCAAGCGATATAAAAGAGAGAGTAATGGGAGCATTAAAAGTTGTAGGGTTGTCAAACAAAATGAATGCAAAACCGTTAGAACTTTCAGGCGGAGAACAACAACGAGTCAGCATAGCAAGAGCTATAGTTAACGGCCCGCCTCTTTTAATAGCTGATGAACCTACAGGGAATCTTGACCCTAAAACTTCAATGGAAATTATGCAAATATTAGAACAAATAAATTATAAAGGTATTACTGTTATTGTTTCTACACATGACAGAGATATTGTTGACTATTTTAGGAAACGAGTAATAACAATGGAACAAGGTCAAATTATAAGAGATGTACAGGCAGGTACATATGAGTAAAAGACGAATAATAAAAGATACTGTAAAAAAACATATACCTCAAAGACATCTGTCTTCAATAAGAATAATGTATAGAATCGGGATGGAAACAATATACGGAATAAAGCGTACCGGTTTAATTAATATAGCTATAGTTGCAGCAATGGCAGCAATATTAACAATCTTTGGTGCATTATTCAGAACAAGCTTTTCTTTATCATCATTTGTAGATAAATTGGGTGATGCATTTGAAATTTCAGTATATTTGAAACAAGGAACAGATCCGGAGTATATTTCATCACGCATACAGGAAATTGAACATGTAAAGAAAATAACAATTATAACAAAAGAACAAGCGTGGGAAGAAATGAACAAAGATATAGATGTAACAGGGCTTGAGAACCCGCTTCCCGATACTCTTCATGTTACAATTGACGATCCGGCTAATATTTCTGATGTATGTGATAACATAAAAAAAGTTCCGGGTATTGAAAATATGTCTTATGCTCAAGAAATGGCAAAAAAATTACAAACTATTACCAACGTATTTAACACAGTTACAATAATAGTCATGATTGCAGTTGCAATGCTTACTATTATTATTATAAATTGCACTATTCAACTTGTTATCCAATCTAGAAAAGATGAAATAGAGATAATGCGTTTAATGGGTGTCAGCAATTGGTATATTAAAATTCCTTTAATTCTTCAAGGAGCAGTTTATGGATTTTTAGGGAGCTTAATATCCTTAATTCCGTTAAATACCGTACAGAATGGATTATTTAAGTTACATGAATTTCTAAATGTTCCGCCATCTGAATTTGCCATGAATATTGTGGTATTTTGCTTATTTGTTACTGCTATATTCTTTAGTGCAGGCGGAAGTATGTTATCAATAAAAAAACATTTGCAAGTATAAGTTTAATTAAAATGATATTTTAAGGACTTGTACTTATATTCCATCTTTAAGCATAACTATAAAGAATCTAACTATTTATTAAATCCTATTTTACCTTTTGTAACTTTTAAATCTTCATTAGGTAAGAATAATTTCAAATCAGGTTTTTCTTCAGTTGAATTTTTTATAGCATTAAAATAATCTTCTTTACTAATAAAATCACGATTACGTTTTTTTGCAAGTTTTCCTGCTTCCATCGAAATTTTCACAATAGAATCGTTAGAATAACCGTAAAGTTTCTTTGATATTTCTTTAATAGCATCATCATCAGCTATAAGTTGAGAACCTTTCGTAACCTTAGATAGAAAATGTTTAACTAACCATTGAATAGTTTCATCTTCAGGAATACTAACAGGAGCTTTAGAATCAAATCTTCTTCTTAACGCAGGGTCCAGATTTTGGAATTTATTTGTTGTGCCAATAACAAAAACTTTTGCGTCTTCGGCTTCATCCATACATTGAAGAAATGTACCAACCATCTTAGAATCTTCATTATTTATTTTATTAGAACGTTCTGTCCCAATGGTATCAACTTCTTCCATTTTTAATATTGTAGGTTTTTTAGTGATTTTAGCGTGTCTGATTGCCTCATCAAATGCCTCTTTTAAATTTTTAGAAGATGCATTAATATAAGACGAACCAATGTCAGTAAGTTTCAATTGATACATAGGCACACCGGCTTCTTGAGCAAGTGCTTCTGATATAAATGTTTTACCGCATCCGGGAGGCCCGTATAGTAAAATACCTCTTGGCATTTTTATTCCGTATTCTTCAAAATCTTTTTCTGCTTCTTCAGGATTTTTTAACGCTTGAAGTATTCCATCATTAAATTTTTCTTTAACATCTTCCATCCCCGCCACATCTTCAAAGCCTTTAGGAGCATTTAAACCTGGAACGTATTTTGATATATATTTATCATTTATTTTGATATTTTCATCAGAAAGTTTTGATTCTTCTTCCTTTGGTTTTTTTGAGGATTCATCAGTCTGACTTGTTTTTTGAGCTGAATTAGTATTTAATTTCTTTTCAGTTAATTCATTTGTAATTTCAGCTGCATATTGTTTATATAATTCAGGAGGGTTTTCAGCAAAAGACCCAACTGCATAACAAGCTTCTTTTCTCCAATCATCAGAACATTTTGCATGTTTTCTGTAGGCATTATCATAATGTTTTGATTCTCTATCTGCGTAATGGAGATCTAAAAAAATTATTGACATTAAATCTGCAAAATAACTTTTTAACTCCAAAAATAAATACTTACAATCCTGAAAAGTTTCTTTATCATTTTCTTCAGTTCTAATTAAAATATCCTCAAGACTATTACATTGATTGTTAATATCTAACATTGCATTAGCCCAATTTTTGTTAGGATATTTTTTAAGATTAGAAATTACATCCTGATTTAACTTTTTATTATATCCAAAGCTCACATTGTTTCTAGATGGAGTAAAAGAAATTTTCACTATTAATGTTCCTCAAAAATATATCTATGTAATTTTAAATACTAACAAAAAAAAATTTGTTAGTATTATAAGAAAAGTTAAGAATATTATACTTGAATAAAAAGGTATATTTATGATAGTATTAAGAAAATGCTTTGGAGAAGTGGCCGAGTAGGTTTAAGGCGGCACCCTGCTAAGGTGTTGTATGGAGTAATCTGTACCGTGGGTTCGAATCCCACCTTCTCCGTTCTTTTTTGTTTTTTAGTAAAGCAGAGATATGAAAACCCATAAAGCAAAGTGTAGAAATAATAAAAAATTTAATTTTCTTTTTTTATTATTATTGGTTTAATTGTTTCATCTATACTGTTAAATAATTCATAATCTTTACATTTTAACATTTTCATCACTTTTTTTATATGTTTTTTATCTGTATCCGAGAAATAAGAAATGTGCCATTTAGCATCTTTTTTTCGTTTTTTAATATGTTTATTAAAATCATATGTTTTTTTCCTCTGATAATGTTTTTTATTTCTTTTATCTATATCAAATACACTAAATAAGCCATCCAAATATTCTTTAATAATAAATTCATCTCTTTTTGCTTGTTCTTTCAAATAACAGTTTTTTACAATCATTTCTAATTCATAAGGAATTTTTTGATTACGTAATAAATCTTTTCCGTATTTCATAACGGAGTATTGTATTCTAAGATATGGATTTTCAGGAATTTTTAATTTTTTTAATTCATCTTCTTCTTTATATAATTCATTATTAACACTGGTTATTGATTTAAGATATTTAAAATATTCAAAATCCACACTTCCGAAAGAATGCCCTAAAACATAAATATGTTTAATATCTTCAGGTTTAATCAAAGATAAAGATAACTCCATAGCTAAGCATGTAATATTATCTCTAACATGTTTATCACACGCATATAACATATTTTCAATTAAATATAATCCTTTAAATCTCCCTTTCAATTGATACAGATACTTATTTGGTTCTTCAGGGTGAAAAGAATGCCCAAAAACAATACTATCTTTATCTTTTGCTTGTCCATGTATATAACAGATATTATCTTCATCAACTCCAAAACGTTTAGAAAGAGTATCCGTATAATTAAAATTAATGAAGAAACAATTTTTTTTAAATCTAAATTTACTTTTAAGATTTTCTATTTTTAATGATAAAATCCACCGGCAAAAGGCTTCTTTTAAAATCCGTCCGGCATTAGACATACTTTTTTTCATAAGTTTAAGGTCATTTTTGCTTTTACCAAAATATAAATTAATATTATAAGAATCTATATCAGCCAATGACGATTCAAAAGTATTCCAAAAATCCGTATCTAAACTATACGGTTCAAAAGGGTCCCCAAAAATCAGCTCTACATCTGTAAAATTATATTTACGTGAATTATATTCACATGTATAACGGGGGATTTTTAGTTTTTCAATAATTTCGTACTTGTGTTGATTATAATATTTTTCAAATTCACTAAACTGAGTTTTAATATTTTGCCAAATATCAAAACCGTTACCGATAATTACTAAAGTATCAATCTTTTCCACTTTTAAACTCTTTCATATATATAAATTAATCGTACAAAATAAAGACATTGGAATTATAACATTTTTCGATTATGATAATAGAGAAAATTAAGGATAAATTAATGAATTTAGAAGATTTTATCGAACAAATGAAAAAACAACAACCTGTAATAAAGGGGTCTGAAATTTTTGAAATGTTCCATAAATATTCACAAGAAGCATTAAAGATAACAAATGAAATAAATAATAAATATAATACCCCTGAAGAAATAAGAATACTTTTTTCAAAATTAACAGGAAAAGAAATTGATAAAAATTTCGGATTATTTCCACCATTTTACACTGACTGTGGAAAAAATATTACAATAGGAAAAAATGTTTTCATAAATGCCTGCTGCAGATTTCAAGATCAAGGAGGCATAACAATAGGAGACGATTGTTTAATTGGGCATAACGTAACTATTGCAACATTAAATCATGATTTTAATCCCCAAAAAAGAGCTAATTTAAATCCTAACCCGGTAAAAATAGGGAACAAAGTTTGGATAGGTTCAGACAGTACAATTTTACCGGGAGTTGAAATTGGAGACGGTGCAATAATAGGAGCAGGAAGTGTAGTTACTAAAAGTGTTCATGCTAATACGATTGTTGCAGGAAATCCGGCAAAAATTATAAAAAAAATAGAGGTGAATAATGATTAAAAAAATAATTATTTGTTTGATACTTTTATTTATAGTAGGAGGAACTTGTATGTGCTTATACAGAATTTGCAAATGGGACAAAACATTTAAAAAAAGTGATAAAGTAATTGTAAAAAAAGTAAGTTTTAAAAACAGATATGGGATAAAATTAATAGGTGAATTATATATTCCCAAAGATAAAAAGAATGAAAAACTTCCGGCAATAGCAATAAGCGGACCATTCGGAGCAGTAAAGGAACAGGCATCAGGTTTATATGCTCAAACACTTGCTCAAAGAGGATTTATAACATTGGCATTTGACCCGTCATACACCGGAGAAAGCGGAGGCACTCCGAGAAATGTTGCTTCACCTGATATTAACACTGAAGATTTTAGTGCTGCCGTTGACTTCTTAAGTAATTATAAGAATGTAGATTCTGATAAAATAGGTATACTTGGGATTTGTGGTTTCGGCGGCATGGGGTTAAATGCAGCCGCAATGGATACGAGAATCAAAGCTACAGTTACTTCAACAATGTACGATATGACAAGATTAAATGCTAACGATTATTTTGATGCAATGGATGAAAAAGCAAGATATGAAAAAAGACAAAATTTAAATAAGCAAAGAACAGAAGATTTTAAAACAAAAACATATGCTAAAGCTCCCGGTTTACCGGAAAAATTAACGGGAGAAGAACCTCAATTTGTTAAAGATTATTTTGATTATTATAAAACTCAAAGAGGATTTCATAAAAGATCTATTAATTCAAACGGCAATTGGAATGCAACATCCTCTTTATCTTTTATGAATATGCCGATACTCAAATATTCCAATGAAATTCAAAATGCGGTTTTAATGATACACGGAGAGAAAGCTCATAGCAGATACTTTAGTGAAGATGCATATAGACACCTTAAAGGAGAAAATAAAGAGTTATTAATTATACCTGATGCTACTCACGTAGATTTATATGATAATATGGACAAAATTCCATTTGATAAAATTACTGACTTTTATAATAAATATTTAATATAATTATTTGAAATATCTGATAATAAAGTATAGGAGTATGAAATGTCTAAAAAAGTATTAATTATATCTACAAGTATAAGATACAAAAGTAATTCGGAAGTATTGGCAAAAGAAGCCGAAAAAGGTGCTAAAGATGCCGGGCATGAAGTGGAATTTATTTCATTAAAAGATAAAGTAATCCAATTTTGCAGAGGTTGCTTGACCTGCCAAAAGATAGGACATTGTGTAATAAATGACCATGCACTGGAAATTACCGAGAAAATTAAAAATTCTGATGTAATTGTTTGGGTAACTCCTATATATTATTATGAAATGTCAGGTCAAATGAAAACACTAATAGATAGAGCAAATTCTTTGTATGCTGACGATTATAAATTTAGAGAAGTTTATTTAATAACAACTTCAGGTGATGAATCTGAAGATGCAATCCATTCTGTTGTAAAAGGAGTACAAAGTTGGATTTCCTGCTTTAACAACGTAGAATTTAAAGGATTTTTAAGTGCAGCAGGACCTAATATGCCGGGAGATATTTTTAAACACCCTGAATATATTCAAAAAGCATATGATTTAGGTAAAAATATATAAAATTAAGAATAAATAAACTTTTTTAATTTAAAAAAGAAATAAATACCCACAAATGAAATAAGTATACCAAGACATAATAATGCATTTGCTATACCTAAAACGTGAGCAAAAGAACCTGCAAAAAAATTACTTAAAGAAACAGTTCCCATATAACATATTGAATGAATACTCATAACTCTACCTCTTTTGTCATCACTGACTACTGATTGAATTAGAGTATTAACAGATGTTAAAGTTCCAATCGTTCCTACTCCGACTAATAACATACCTAGTGAAGAATAAAAGCCATTTTTGGTAATTCCAAGAATAATAAACCCAATACCAAAAAGGAAAGTGGTAAGAGAAAGAATAACCTTTAATCCTTTAATTGATGATTTAGCAGCCATTAACAACGATACTGATATAGCTCCAAAACCGGCAACACTCATTAAGAACCCCAAGGTATCAGCATTTTTATGCAGAACTTCTGCAGTATAAATCGGCATTAACATTGGATATGTCATTCCCAAAAAACTAAACAATGCTATATAAAGTAATAAAGTTCCGATTTTTGGAGTATTAAAAACATATTCAATTCCTTCTTTTAAACCCTCAATAACAGTTTCATTTTTTATTTTCCCTTCTTTTACTTCATTTATTTTCATAAAAAGTATCAAAATATTAACAGGAATAAAACACAAAAAATTTATCAAAAAACAGTATCCTACTCCGACAGAGGCAATTAATACGCCTGCAATAGCAGGGCCTACAAGTCTTGCAATATTAAAGCAGGTAGAATTTAAAGCAATAGCATTACCCAGATCTTTTTTATCATCTACTAATTCAACAAACATTGATTGTCTTAAAGGACTGTCTATTGCAGCAATAATATTTAAAAACACACCCAAAACAGCTATTTGCCATATTTCTATTTGAGAAAATAATGTAATAAAAGCCATTAAAAAGGCTTGTAAAGCAAACAAATTTTGAATAATTCTGAGTAATTTATGTTTATCAAACTTATCTATTATAACCCCAGCAAAAGGGGTAATTATAAATAAAGGAAGAGCACTTAAAAACATTACCGTTCCCATAAAAAATGCAGACTTTGTTATATCATAAACCATCCAACTAATTGCTACATTTTGAGTCCAAATTCCGATTTGAGCTACCATTAGCCCCGGGAAAAATAATCGAAAATTTCTGTATTTTAATGCTCGAAAAATAGATTTCATACTATGATGTTATCATAAAATTATAATAAGCAAAAAGTTAGCATAAAAACTTATTTTATTGTTTATAAAAGATTATGTAGTATGATATATATGAAAAAAGGAGACTAAAATGTATCACGTAATAACAGAAAGAGATTATTCTGAATTTTCCAGAAAACAAATAGGAGAATATACAAATTTTGATAAAGCTCTTGAAGTTGCCCAAAAAGCTATCGAAGGAAAAGAAGGATTAAGGTATATTATTGAAAAAACAGATGGTCACGTTGACAGTTACGGAAATCAAATTGTAACAGTTGTAGCTGAAAGTGATTAATTATTTTCTTCCATTTGAACTTGATGTTGTTGTTGATTATCAAGTTTAATATATTTAGAATCCTTCCAAGATAAATCAATATATTTAACTTTTTTATCAAGTTGTTTTATTTCCGGCAAGATTGGATTAATAGCTTTTATCCTTTCAAACAAAGAAGGATCAATTTCACCAAGTCTAAGTTTTACACTTTCTAATTGAGCAAAAGCATTATGAGGATTTCTCAAATCTATATAAAGAACTTTTTCTCCTGAATATTCTTCTAATTTTTTTGACAATTTATATAAATCAAGGATTTTTTCCTTATCCCATTTTTCATAATCATCACCTTTAGTACCGTAACTTAATATTCTTGCGGTCTTAAAATCTTTTGAAAGTGGTAGGTAATCTCTTGAAATTAATTCACCGGTATATGCAAAAGCAGCGATATCCGGTGCATCTTCTGAAGGTGCTATTGTCAGTATAGGAGTTATTTCCTCAACCATTATCGTTAATCTTGCAGGCATCCAAAATCTTCTTATATATACTCTTTTTACGGGAGTTAATTTTTCTATTTCATTTGCCATTTGTGAAATATTTATCATATACAAAGGTTTATGAGGCAATTTATATTTTTTCATGCCCGATAAAATTCTGTTCGAAGGCACAATTTTATTTCCCAATATTTCAATATGCTTACCTAAAGGCTCATTATATATATTAGATGGGAAATACCAATAATGCATTATTGATAGTCTGTATATCAAATAGAAAATAGCTAAAATAATAATGAATCTTACAAATTTATAAAATCTGCGAACGGCAATTTCACCTCGCCTTGCTTTACGGCGAAGTTTTAATTGTTTCATTTTTCTTTCAACTGAAATTTCTTCTGTCATCTATCTGTTTAGACCTGCATTATTTAATATAAGTAAAACTAAATCATCATAACTAATACCCATAGCAGCAGCTTGTGCCGGCAAATCACTTATATCTGTCATTCCCGGACTGGTATTAATTTCAAGTAAATATGGAATATCGTCTTTCATCATAAAGTCTATTCTTGATACTCCTTTGCAACCTGCAGTTTCAAAGGCACTCACTGCCATTTCTTTTACTTTTTCAGATACTTCTTTAGATAATCTGGCAGGAACTATAAAGTCTGACATTCCGCTTGTATATTTTGCCTCAAAATCATACCATTCATTTTTTGGTCTTATTTCCAATATTTCGGTTGCAAAAGGTTTATTATTTTTTTCTAATACTCCGACAGTTACGAAAAAGCCATCTATAAATTCTTCAATTAAAACATCATCATTATATTTTTCCGCAATATCATACGCAGCTTGAAGATTTTCTTTTTTGTCAACTTTTGTCATCCCAAAACTAGAACCTTCACAAACCGGCTTTGTAAAAAGCGGATATTTTAAATCTTTGGTTTTTTCATATAAATCATCACCTTTTCTTACAAAAGCTGATTTCGCCATAATAATATTCTTATTCGTTGACAGTATTCTTTTAGTATACTCTTTATTCATTGTAATTGCACTGGACATTACGCCACAACCGGTATATTCAATACCTAATATTTCTAAAATCCCTTGTATACAACCATCCTCGCCATATTTTCCATGTAAAGCATTATATGCAACATCTATGTTAGATTCTTTCAAAGTCTGTAATATATTTTTATCAACTATAATACTTACGGCATTTTTATATCCAAGTCGTTTTAAAGCTTCTAATACATTTTTTCCTGAACGCAACGAAACTTCTCTTTCACTTGAAAGTCCGCCATTTAATACCCCTATTTTTGTATCGTTTGCATACTTTCTAAATTCATTATTTCCCATAATTTATATTCTTCCGTCCCTTTATTTCCTATATATTTTATTTCCGGTTTTATTACTATTGTATATTTTTCTCTAACTTTTGAAAACATTTTATACATTAAAGTGATAACATCCAATGAAGTTGCATTATTAAAATTAATAATAAAATTAGCATGATTTTCATAAACCATAGCTCCGCCTTCTTTTTGACCCTTCATTTCACACAAATCAAGCAATCTTCCTGCAGAATCATTAGGCGGATTTTTAAATACACTTCCTGCATTACCATACTTTAACGAAGGTTGATGTGTTTTCCTAAATTCTACATTTCTGTCCATTGTATCTTTTATTTTTTCATAATCACCTTCTGAAAGTTTAAACATTGCTTCAAGTAATACATAATTTTCGTCAGAAAGTTTTGTGTGTCTATAGTTAAAATCCATTTCTTTTTTATTAAAAATTTTTATTTCATCTGTTTCCTTATCATATACTTTTGCCCATATAAAATTATCAGCTATTGATTGATTATGGGCAGAGGCATTCATAAATATCATTCCGCCAAAACTTCCGGGAAATCCTATTAAAAATTCAAATCCTGTAAGATTTTTCTTTAAACATTCTTTTGAAACTTCAGAACCCAATGTACCTGAACTTACTTTTATTTCATTTTTATCAATAGAATATTCCCTTATATTCTTAGTTATAATTATCTTTTTATCTATATAATCAGAACTGAAAAGTATATTAGAACAATTTCCCAACACACAGTCATATTCATGTGTTTTTAATAAAGATACTAACTCATCTGTTGAAGTAGGAAATGCTATTTTTTTAATAATTCCGCCTATTTTAAAAGTAGATTCTTTTTTTATATCGTAGTTTTCAAAAATTTCCAATGATTTACTCAGCCTTTTTATACTCTTTTTCTATAAGTTTTCCCAATTTGGTAACAGTTCCTGCCCCCATTGTTAATACTATATCATTATTCCTTAGAAGAGGATATATTTTTTTTGCACATTCTTCTATAGAACCATTAACATAAACACTATTAGAATGATTTATATCATCTGAAAATACTTTTGAATTAATACCTTCTATTTCTTGCTCTCCTGCAGAATACACATCAGTAATAATAAGCATATCAGCATCATTAAAAGAAAGCTTAAAATCTTCCCATAAACTTTTTAATCTGGAATATCTGTGAGGTTGAAAAATTTCAACTATCCTGTTTTTACCATTTAGTGCATCTTTGACACTTTTAAGCGTTGTTTTAATTTCATTTGGATGATGTGCATAATCATCATATATCTTTATTCCGTTAAACTCACATACTTTTTGAAATCTTCTGCCCATACCTGAAAATGATAGAAAGTATTTTTTTAAATAAGACACATTCACACCTGCCTCTTTCAAAGAAACATATACCGCAAGCGCATTATATACATTATGTAATCCAGGAATTGCAAGTTTTAAAGATTCAATTTTTTTACCATTATGAAATATATCAAATTCAGAACCAAGTGAAACAAAATTTATATTCTTTGCCGTATAATCAGCATCATTCAATCCAAAAGTTATATAATTTCTTTCGGGATATAATTTTATAAAATTCTGATTCCCCTCATTATCTGTATTTATTACAACTTTTTGATTGGGTTTATTTGAAATAAACTTATTAAAAGTTTCAGCTATATCTTTATATCCGTTTTTATAATAATCAAGATGGTCTTCATCCATATTGTTAATTACGGCAATATCAGTCGAATATTTACTAATTGTTCCGTCAGATTCATCCAATTCAGCAATAAAATATTTATTTGAACCATATTCAGAATTTGTATTATATTCAGGCAAAATTCCACCTGAAATATAAGAAGGATTATATCCACCTTTAGAAAGGACATAAGATGCTAAACCACTTGTTGTCGTTTTTCCGTGAGTTCCGGCATATCCTATGAAATAAGAATCATTTGCAATACTAAACTCATCTGAAATTAATTTTAAAATATCAGAACGATGATATATCTTTAAATTAAGTTCCTTTGCTCTAATTATCTCAGGATTATCTTGATGTATAGCACTTGATGCAACAACAATCATATCCGGAGTTATAAGACTTGCATTATGTCCTATCGAAACCTTAACCCCCATATTTTCCAGTAAATGAGTGTATTTACTTTCATTACTGTCAGAACCTGTTACTATAGCCCCTTTCTGTTTTAAATATTTAGCAAGGGCACTCATTCCAACTCCACCTATAGCTATAAAATGAATTTTTTTATTTTCCATATCCATGTTTTTATTCTCTTATCCCTATCCCAATTTTTATTGTATAAGTATATTTTATTATAAAAATAATTTAAATATTTTACATGATTGAAATATTTGCTAAACAATTGTACAATTAATAGTTATAAGGCTTGTTTAAGGTCAAAAATAAAATAAGTAATTATGAATAGAGGTATATATGAAAATACATTTACAAACATTATTTGTAGCAATAGGTCTTGGAATTAAACGAAATTGGCACATTTTTTTTGCAATAATAGCAGGTGTCATTTTGGGAAATTGCATACATGAAAATCCGGGATTTTGTGTACCGTTTGTAAAATTATTAAATATTATAGGTCAGGCATTTATCAGAATTATACAGATGGTGGTTATACCATTAGTATGTAGCGCAATAGTAGTAGGTATTTCCAGCATTGGAGACAGTAAACAAATAGGTAAATTCGGAAAGAAGATGATATTATATTACGGTATTATCACTATATTAGCCGTAATAATAGGAGCTATGCTTGTATTAGCAATTAAACCCGGCATCGGCGTTCAGGAATATATTAGCCAAACATCTGCGCTAGAGATACAAAATCAAGTTAACCATGTAATATCTGAACAAAAAGGTCAAATAGGAACTCTGTTTTTAAATATGATTCCTCAGAACCCGTTAGAATCACTTGCAAAAGGAGAAATGATTCCTATTATATTCTTTGCACTGATATTCTCATTGGCTCTTTCGAAAGTGGGAGAAATAAATCGTCCTATAGTTTCTTTCTTTGAATCTGTTTTTGCAGCTACAATGAAAATAACAGATTGGATAATGGTTTTTGCAGCTCCTGGTATTTTTGCACTTACGACTGTTTCTGTTTCATCCTTTGGATTAAGTATATTTTCAACAATATCAAAATTCTTTGCAGTTGTATTCATAGGGTTTTGTATTCAATTCTTTATCATTTACCCGTTATTATTAAAATTTTTCAGCAAAGTACCTGTAGGTACATTTTACACTGCAATAATAGAAGCTTTATTGGTTGCATTTGGAACTGCAAGCAGCAGTGCAACACTTCCTTTAACAATAGCTTGTTGCGAAAAACGAGGAATATCTCATAAAGTATGTAGTTTTGTATTACCTTTAGGCGCTACACTAAATATGGATGGTACTGCACTCTTCCAAACCGTTGCGGTTATTTTCCTTACTCAAGCATACGGAATTAGCCTTGAACCAATTCAAATAATACAAATTATGGTATTGGCTTTAATATCATCAAGTACAAGTGCCGGAATCCCCGGAGCAGGTTTAATAACCATTGCTTTAGTCTTAAACGGACTTGGTTTAACCCCTCAACAATTAGTAGAAGGATTTGCATTCTTATTTGCAGTTGACAGAGTTATTGATATGCTTAGAACTACTGTTAACGTCGCAAGCGATGCAGTTGTTGCAGCCGTTATTGCTGATAATGAAAATGAAATAGACTATGATTTATTAAACAATACTGAACAATATAAAGAAATTATATAACTCAATTTCTTTAATAAACAATAGAATTAGTATAAAAATAATCCTAATAGTATCAGGAAACGAACAAATTAAAAATAAAAGGGAACTTCATTAAGAAGTTCCCTTAAAAATAAACTAATCTACCAAAACTTGTTGTATTTCAACATTTGGTTTTCCCAATACTCTCACTAGTTCTAATACAGAAGCTTTCATTTGACAACGTTGAGATGTTCCGTTGAAGAAATCTGTATAAAAACATCCTTCGCAAACACAACCACGTTTATAGCATTCTAAAGCAGTATTAGTCCAACGTCTTACTGCTATTGATCTACCCATATCTCTGCTTCTAAGCACGAATTATCCTCCTTGAATATTAAATCCCCAATTTAGAATTAATGTACTTGTTCTCCATGCACATCTCTAATCTATTATTATTATAACTGTTTACAATCTTATTTCAAGAAAAATTACTCAATTATTACGTTATGATACAAATCTTAATAATATATATTATTGTATATTATATTTATTTGTTCACTATTATCTGAAACTTATAGTTGAAAACTTTTTCATTAAGCCTGATTTTATTGAATTAATTTCTTTTTCAATAACTTCATCAGTTAAAGTAGCATCTTCATTTTGGAGAGTAATTCTGTATGCTAGGCTTTTAAATCCTTCTTGAATATGTTCACCTTCATATATATCAAATAAGTTTGCGCCTTTAAATAATTTTGAATCAGCAGATTTTTTTATTACAAGAGTAATTTGTTCATTTGATATATTTTTTTCAATGGCAAAAGAGATATCTCTTTGAACTTCAGGAAATTGTGCTAACGGTTTATATTTTGTTACCGTAGTATTAGCAGCTTCTAAAAGTTTTGAAAGATTAATTTCAAATACATATATATCTTGATTTATTTTCATTTTGTCCTTAATTATAGGATACAATTCTCCAAAATAACCGACTGTTTCAGGGTTTTTCCCCAGCAGGACAACTTTTGCACTTCTTGAGGGGTGTAAATAATTACAATTATCTATGGGTGCTAATTTGATTCTGCCTGATATGTTTAGCAAAGCAAATAAGCTTTCCATTATACCTTTTAAAGTATAAAAATCCACTTTTGATATTTTTTTCCATAAATTAGAATTTGTCTCTCCTGTAATAGCCCCTGACAACATTTTATATTCTTCAACACCGCTATTGATTTTTTCGGCAGGTGACTTTATAAAATATGTTTTACCTATTTCATATATCCATACATTTTTTTGTCCGTTATCAAAATTAGTTTTAATAGTATTTAGGATATTCCCTATTAAAGTTTGTCTCAACATTGTATGTTCGTCAGACTGCGGATTTTGAACAAATACTGCTTCATTTTTATTATATTCAAGCATAAATTGTTTTAACAAAGGTTCTCCAATTAAAGAAGAAGTAACTGCTTCATTAAAACCGTATCCTAAAAATAAATTATTAATTGATTTTAAAAGTTTTGCCTCTTTAAGAATAACAGGTGATTGAGTTTTGTTAGGAAGAGTAGGTTCAATTTTATTATAACCGTAGATTCTTGCTATTTCTTCAATCAGGTCAATTTCTTGTTTTACATCATTAACTCTAAAGCTTGGTGTTTTAAATTTTGCTGCCGCTTCATTTTTACCTAACAATTCAAACCCTAAGTTTTGAAGTATTTCAATGCACTTATCAGAAGGGATGTCAGCACCTAAATATCTTTTAATTTGTTTAAAACGAAGAGTTATTTCAATATTTTCAGGAAGATTGTTTCCTGTTTCAACTATACCTTCTATTTTAGCATCTGCATATTCTGATAAAAGCTGGATTGCACGAATTAAAGCAGGTTTTGTTGAATTGATATCAACTCCTCGTTCAAATCTTGCGCAAGCTTCACTATGGTAGCCGACACTTCTTGAGCTCTTTCTGTTTGTATGAGGAGTAAAATATGCACTTTCCAATACTATATTTTTTGTATTATCATCAATACCTGAATTAATTGAACCAAACACACCTGCTATACAAACACCGCATTCTTTTGTAGCACATAGTATCGTATCATTAGTTAATTTACGTTCTATTCCATCAAGTGTTGTTATAGTTTCACGTTCATTTGCTCGTCTTACACATATATATCCGTTCAGTTTATCCATATCAAAAGCATGCAAAGGTTGTCCGTATTCTAATAATACATAATTAGTTATATCTACAACGTTATTTATAGAACGAATCCCTGATACTTCAAGTCTTCTTTTCATCCATTCAGGAGAAGGTTTTATAACTACATTTTTTATCAAGCCTGCGCTATAATACGTACAAGCTTCAGGGTCCAAAATTTCAACTTTAAATTTATCTGTTTTTGAATAATTTTGAAATTCAATTTCAGGCAAATGCATTTTTTTGTTAAATAAAGATGCTATTTCCCTTGCTACACCCATCACAGACATCTCATCGCCTCTGTTTGGAGTTGGCGCAACATCAATTATTGTATCTTCTTTTATATTTAAAAGTTTTTCTAAATTTTCTCCCAATTTAATATTGTCGTATATTCTATTTAAAATGAGGATACCGTCTTCTTCCTGCATACCTTCAAGCCCGAGTTCATCTTGTGAACATAACATACCTTGAGATTCAACACCTCTTATTACTGCAGGTGTAAGCTCAAATTGTTCGCCTGTTTTTCTTGAAAATACTCTTGAACCTACTGATGCATATGGAATAATCTGTCCGACTTCAATATTTTGAGCTCCGCATACAACAGTTTTTATATTGTTACCTAAATCAACATCAACTAAATGGAGTTTATCTGCATTGGGATGCTGTCTTATTTCTTTTATTTCACCAGTTATTATATTTGTAAATTTAGCTCCGACGGTTTCTGTTTCTTCTACCTCAAGTCCGCTCATTGTAAGCTCATGAACTATTTGTTCAACTGTCAAATCCGATATATCTACAAATTCATTAATCCACTCCAATGATATTTTCATTTTTTTAATCCTCTTTAAACCGTTTCCCCTATTTTAGTATAAAGATAATTTATTGTCACGGGAGGATAATTTTTAAAAATTATTTATAAAGAAGACAAGAAACACAAGAATTATTCGTACTTATACAAGGAGGAAATTCGTTTTTACAAATTTCCATTCTTTTTTGGCATCTCGGTTCAAAAGGGCATCCGACAAAATAATCTTTTATTGATGGAGGTTGACCTTCAATAGGTTCTAATTTCTTTGTATTAAAGTCCGGCAACGTTTTTAATAATGCTTGTGTATAAGGATGTTTCGGATTCTTAAAAAGTTCTTGTGCACAAGATTGTTCCACAACATGTCCATGATACATTACTGCTATTTTATCTGCAGATTCATATACCAAGCCAAAATCATGAGATATAAATATAAAAGAAGTTCCGTGATTTTGTTGTATTTCTTTTAAAAGTTCCATTATTTGTGCCTGTACTGTTACATCAAGTGCGGTTGTAGGTTCATCTGCTATTATTATCTTTGATTTACAAGCTATTGCCATAGCAATAATAACTCTTTGTCTCATACCTCCTGAAAATTCATGCGGATATGATTTCAATCTTTCTTTAGCATTAGGAATTTTTACTTGATTTAAAACATCTGTTGCAATTTTTTGAGCTTCGCTTCCTTTGACTCCCTGATGAGTTTCTATTACTTCAATTATTTGCGAACCTATTGTATACAATGGGTTTAATGACGTCATAGGGTCTTGAGGAATAAGAGCTATTTCTTTTCCTCGTATTTTTGTCATTTCGTTTAAAGGAATTTTTAGTAAATCTTTATTATTATAAATAATTTCGCCTGACATTATCTTAGCATTAGGCGCTAACAATCTTAAAACAGTCATTGCGGTTACTGTTTTACCGCAACCGGATTCTCCGACAATGGCAAACATTTCTCCTTTATCTAATGACATATTAACATCATATAAAGCCTGATAATCTTTATTATTAGAGCGGAATGACAAATTAAGATTTTTTATTTCCAAAATACTCATAAAAAAATATTATATGATGTTTTAATTATTTGCAATCGGTTATTTGGAATGTTCAATATTACTGAAAAATATTTTTATAAAACTCCCCCTCAAGGATTCGAACCTCGATAGCAACATCCAGAGTGTTGCGTCCTACCATTAGACGAAAGGGGATTATACTATTATTCTATTACAAAAAAAATCCTTTTGTAAAGAAAAAAATACCTCAGCGCTTTTAAGCAACCAAGGTTCGCAAACTATTATGTATCTATACTTTTGTTTTACTCTTGTTTAATATTACAACTTGATTAATTGATAGTCTATTAGCCACATGTCCTAAAAAAAACACAGAAAAAAGGATTATTTTATTGTTTTTAATTCAACTTTTACATTATTGTCATTTAAATTTCCACGCAATTTAACTCTGAAATATTTTTCTTCTTTCTTTTGAGCAACTATATCCGGAACTTGTTTTATTTTATCAATATACAGATTCAAAGTTTTTTCAGGTCTAAATATAATATTAACTATCCAAGATAAAGGAATAAATAAAATTCTCACTCCTTTTTGTGCATTTTTATTATATTTTCCCCATAATTTTAAATCCGCATCTTGTTCTTCAATGTTATATTCACCTTCTATAAGTAATGATAAATATTTTTGTTGAGATGTCAGATGTATATTTTTTACCAAATAATTTTCCATATCAAAAGCACCTTTAATATCGGAGCTTAATGATTTTGTTCTCGTTATATCAATATTTATAATATCTTTCAATCGTATTTTAAGCGGTCGTTTAAGTTTTCTTGATTTTTTCAACATAAATTCCGTACTTCCAAGCTGCAATAAATAACCGTCTTTCATATCAAAATTAATATGAGCTTTAATATTTTGGAACTTATTTTTAGTTTCGGCATGAATACTTCCTGATGCTATTCCGTGTATTTGTTCCGGCAAATTAAATACTGAATCCGCCACTATATTTGAATCGATATTTTGAGCAGAAAAATCAATCTTAGACGAATTATCATTAAAATTATATAAACCCTCAGCCCTTAAAATTCCTTTTGCAAAATGTGCTTCAATCATTTTAAATTTAAAAATATTCTTACTTAAACTGCCAGACAAAAGTATATTTTCCAACAATATTTTTTTTCGTTGTATTTTATTTACTTTAATATTCCATTTTTTTACGGTAATATCAATATCTTTTGCCGCATCAGGCAAGTTTATGTTAGTTATATTAGGAGGAGCAGATGTTTTTTTAGTTGATATTATATATTTAGCTAAAAACAAATCCATATTATTAATAATTAATTGATTATCAAAACTATTTACAATCTCTATATAACAACTAAAAGGAGAATTATTATATGTCCCTTGTCCGTTAATATAAAGGTTATCAGTTTTAGCATTTACTTTTGCTTCTTTTACAAAGAAATTTTTATAATTTGCATTAATTAATTTAAAATTTCCTGTAACTTTATTATCTATATAATCATATTTAAGATTACCGTTAAAATAACCACCTTTTAAATACTTACTAATTGCACCAATTGCTGAAAACGGAGCAAAACCATTTGTTTTAAATGTCAAATATTTTAATTGTAAATGGCCGTTTCGTTTTTCAAATAATCCATCCCCTAATATTATTTTCTTGTAGGATAATTTATCTTCTTTTATTGAATAATTATATGACTTAACAGTTAGAGAATCACCATCTTTATGGGTTGTCACATAAAGCTTTCTGTCTAAGTTTTCCAAGCCTAAAAATGCATTTTTAAATTTAATATCAGATTTTGGTTTTAAATCAGCAATATACTCTACGTCTATTTTTTTATTCTTTATTTTATAAAATACATAAGCATTTACTGAATTTTTAATAGTTAAATTCGGAATATATTTATCTGCAAATTTATCAGTAAGAATAGAATTTACTTCACCTTTAACTTCTTGCTCAGATGTTAAGAGTTTTTCCATTTTAAATGATGTAAATACTTTTTCATTTCCAAAAGTACCTTCTTCTTTGAGCGAAATTTCTCTGTCATTAAAATTAAATACTGCTCTTTTAAACATAACAGGGACATCAAAAAATACCGTTTGCGCACTTAATTTTTTTGCAATACACGTACCAAAAATGCCTTCATTTTTAAATGTCAAATCAACATCAATAAGCCCATCAAAGTTTTTAAAATTTTCTAAAAACTGTTTACCCGGCTTTTTTAACTTCAAAAAATATAATAAAGAACTTTCAATATCATTTACCGGTAAATCCTTACCAAACAATAAAAAATCGGATTTCTTATTATCATCTGTAATTTTTCCGTTCAAAAACAAAGAATTAATACCTATTTGAATTTGCAAATTTTTTGCATACAAACTATTCTTATCTAAAAGAAAGTATCCCTCATCACCTATATTTATTGTATTTTTTAATAAAGAAGAGACTATTTCCGCATTAAAATAACAATACGTTTTATCATCATTTTCATTAACAAATTTTATATTTTTTACATTAATAAATACTTTATTTATTTCATTGTTATCAGCCCATATCTCAGCACTTTTAATATTAATAGCAGGTAATCTTTTTAATTTATACTGAGAAGTCTTTTTATTTCCTGTTTTTTTTATTATATTTTTTAATCCGGTTTCATTTATAAAAATACGGTCAATATTAAGTTCAGTTAATTGAATAAAAGGCAGCCAAAAATCTACTTCAAGATTATGTACATCCAATAAGTCTTCTTTGGCGAAATCTGACATATGGATTTTTTTTGCAGTTATTTTATATACAAGCTTATAATTTGAAATAACTTTAAAATCACTTATTTCAAATTTTGCACCGGTTCTGTTTTCCACAATTCTTTCTATTTCTTTTACAGATTTATTTGTATTCAAAATATTCGGAACAACTTTCAGAAAAAAACAGTATACAAAAACTAACAATATTATCAATATTGCAAATATTAGTATTAAAAATTTTTTTATCTTCTTCATCACTGTAAATAATACAATCATAAAAAAAAACAGTCAAAGATTATGTTACATTAGTTTGTCCGAGAAGTTTTTAATGTACAACAAATAAATTATAGAGTATAATTTTAATATGAAAGAAACAAAACCACATCAAAATAATAAAGAAAAAGAAGGGAAAGGGATACCAAGAAAAAAAAATGCAATGCCCTATTCACTTTTAACCATAGTTCTTATGATATGTATATTAGAACTGGGGTTTGGTGTGTTCCAAAATATAAATAAAAAAATTAATTTTAATTCAAAAATTAAACATCTTGAACTAAAAAGAGATGAAGAATTAAATAAAAATAAACAATTAAAATCAGACATAGAAAATTTTGATTCCGCATCTACACTTGAATCGATAGCAAGAAACAATCTTAAAATGGCAAGCGAAGATGAAATACTCGTTATAATTAACGATAAAAATCAAAATAAAGAAGAAGAAGTTAAAGTTAACAATAAAAATTATTTTCACAGAAAAAATAAAACCGCACAATAGGCGGTTTTATAATAATCTCTCTATTTCGCACTAACTAATTTTAAGTTAACGCATATATTCGTGTTTACCTGTCTTATGTTCGCAATTGCCATTGAACGTCTCTTTTTCGCACCTCTTAGGAAAAATTCTACACCTTCTGAAACATTACTTGTTGGTATTACAATTCTATTTCTCATTTTTCATTCCTATTTTGTCTGATATTTATATATTCGGAATTTTTTTAAATAACTTTAGCAATTATCATAAATTATTAACATTTTGTAATGTATTTTTTATATTTTTATGTTAGAAATTTAATGATTAATCGGAAAAAATCAATGAAAGAAATAAAATTAAAGACACAAGATAACATTGAAATAGCTTTAAATTACTATAATGAAGGATTTGAAAGTGTAACAATAATAGCGCCGGGATGGTTTATGACTAAAGACAGTAAATCTTTCAAAGAAATGAGCGACATCTTTGCAAAAAATTCCGACGTATTGGCTATGGATTTTAGAGGTCACGGTAAAAGCAGCGGTTTCTATACTTTTACAAGTAAAGAAATAAATGATATTTCAGCAGTTATAAATTTTGCGGATAAATATTATAAAAAAATATATTTGGTAGGTTTTTCTCTGGGTGCTGCAATAGTTCTTATTGCAGGTGCTCTATATGAAGATAAAGTAAAAAAAATTATAGCAGTAAGTGCACCAACATGCTTTGAAAAAATAGAAAATAAAATTTGGAAAAAAGAAGCTTGGATTCCTACACTACAAAAATGTGAACTAAACAGGTGGTTTTCAATTAGACCATCACTTAAAATAGGGAAAAAAATTAAACCTATAGAAATAATTGATTCCGTCAAATGCCCAACATTATTTTTAGCCGGAGATAAAGACCCTACCGTTTGTTCTTGGCATACTGAATCACTCTTCAAAAAAGCAGTATGCGAAAAAAAATATGAACTCTTTGAAAACTGCTGCCATGCAGAAGACCTATTTATACAGAATAAACAAAAATTTGTTCAAATATGTACTGATTGGTTGTTTAAAAATGATTAGTTATAATCTGAACGGATAATCATCTTCAAAATTCCAACCATCCATCTGTACAAGATATGTACAACGTAATTTATTATTTTTACAAGAATCTATTATTGTTTTTTTATCAATTACCGTAATATTACTGTTTAAATTTAAAATTTCTGTCATAGAATTAGAATAAGTATTTACATGAGGGAAATCATCATTAATACTATCTTTTCCTGTATCATTTGATATAACGGTATAAATAGTGAAAATATCTCTTCCTAATACATTGGGAGATCTATCTCCGTTTACATCATAAGAAATTACATTATTACATCCCGTAAAAAAGAAGCTGGAACCGTCATTTAAATATACATGTAAATTATTAGCGCTTAAATTTACTACCCAATTAGGAAGATTTGATGACACTTCACTAAAATAAGTACCGCTATCAGATAATTTACCAATTCTTTCTGCATTTATATATTTAGAAAAATGTTCTTCAAAATATGTTTTCTCCATATTATAATCACCGCAGATTAAACTGTTTTCGCCCCATTCATATATAGGGCTGGAGTTGTTTGTTTCAGCCAATCTTACTGCCTTATCCAATGTTCCGAAGAACTTTTTTAACATTGAAGCAGTATCAGATCTTTTGTGCATTTGTAATAATAAAGGAACAGTATACACTGCAATTATACCCAAAACTATCATAGCAATTAAGAGTTCGGTAAGGGTAAATGCATAAAATACCTTATCTATTCGTTTTTTATATTTCATCTTTTTCACTTAATAATATAAAACACAATTTAATAATACCAGTTTACATAAAAAAACACAATAAAAATTTGTCGGGACTTATAAGCAAATTTATAAGACAATTTTTTTAAAAAATTAATTTTTCATTAATATTTATTCTAAAATTGAAAAAAGATAGTATAAAAGTAATGTGATGATTTATACAGACAAAGGAGGAAAATAATATGTCAATCAGACCGTTAGGAGACAAAATAGTAATTAAAGTTATTGAAGATGCAGAACAAACATCAGGAGGAATATTCATTCCGGATAGCGCAAAAGAAAAATCTCAAAAAGGTGAAGTAATAGCCGTTGGCGAAGGTAAAATTAATGACAAAGGCGAAAGAGAACCTATGGATGTAAAAACAGGCGAAGTTGTTTTATTTGCAAAATATGCAGGTACAGATGTAAAAGTAGGAAACGAAACATTAAAAATAATGTCTGTATCAGATGTTTTAGGAGTAATTGAATAAAATTCATAAGGAGATAAAAAAATGGCAAAAAAAATAATATTTGACGAAGATGCACGCAAAGGGCTTTTAAAAGGGATAGACGCAGTTGCAGATGCAGTAAAAGTAACTCTTGGACCAAAAGGCCGTAATGTTATATTAGAAAAGAAATTTGGCTCACCTCAAATAGTAAATGACGGTGTTACCATTGCTAAAGAAATTGAACTTGAGGATCCGCTCGAAAATTCAGGTGCTCAATTATTAAAAGAGGTTTCATCAAAAACAAATGATGTTGCAGGTGATGGAACAACAACCGCTTCAGTATTGGCACAAGCAATAGTTAGAGAAGGTGTCAAAAACTTGACTGCAGGAGCAAATCCTATGTGCATGAAACGTGGTATGGACAAAGCAGTTGATATAGCACTTGAAACGATAAAGAAAATGGCACAAAGTGTTGATTCAAAAGAAAAATTAGCACAAGTTGCAGCTATATCTGCAGGTAATAATGAATCAATAGGAAATCTTGTTGCAGAAGCAATGGAAAAAGTCGGACACGACGGAGTTATTACTGTTGAAGAATCAAAATCAACCGGTACTAATTTAAAAGTTGTAGAAGGTATGCAATTTGATAAAGGATATATTTCTCCTTATTTTGTTACAGATCCGGAAAGAATGGAAGCAGTTCTTGAAGATGCTTATGTTTTATGCGTAAACAAAAAAATTAACTTAATTGCAGATTTAGTTCCAGTATTAGAACAAGTTGCACGTGACGGCCGTTCACTTTTAATTATTGCTGAAGATATAGAAGGTGAAGCATTAGCAACTTTAGTTGTTAATACAATGAGAAAAGTATTAAGAGCTGTAGCTGTTAAAGCTCCTGGTTTTGGCGATAGAAGAAAAGCAATG
>CANQOM010000004.1 GCA_947625445.1 Candidatus Gastranaerophilales bacterium | reverse complement strand
CCTATTACAACAGAGTGAGCACCTATTTTAAATGCTTTATCCACTTCTTCTATTTCCCATATTCTTCCTTCTAATATAACAGGAATCTTTAGTTCATTAACCAATTTTTCAAGAAGGTCAAAATCAGGTCCTTTTATTGTTTGGTCTGAATGGGTTGTATATCCTGATAATGTTGTTGAAACAATGTCAAAACCTATATTTTGAGCATTTACTCCTTCTTCAAATGTTGAAATATCTGCCATTGCTATTTTTTTATTTGATTTAATATATTTAACAATTTCTTCAAGAGTTTCTTTTGGGCGTTTTCTTTTTGTTGCATCTGTTGCAATTATATCTGCACCCGCTTCAATTAAATCTTTTGTATCTTTTATTGTGGGTGTAATATAAACAGTTTCTTTCCAATTTGGAGGGAGTTTTTTTGGTTTTGTTATTCCTATAACGGGTACATTAAATAATTTTTTTGCATTTTTAACATCACGACTGCCCGCAACTCTTAATGCTTTTGCTCCGCCGTTTATAACTGATGTCATCATTGCATTCATACATTCTTCTTTGTATAAAGGTTCATCAGGCATGGCTTGAACTGAAATTATTACATTATTCTTTAATTTTTCAATTATATTCATAATTTTACTCTGCTTTTCTAAAAATCATTTGCAAGTTTTACATTTAGTCAAAAAATCTATATTTCACAGTTGTGAAAATTGCCATAAATCCGTCTTTCCAGCTTATTTTTTTGCCCTCTTCTTTTGTCCTTCCCATATATGATATAGGTACTTCTTTTAACCTTGCTTTATTTTTAATAACTTTTGCGGTTATTTCGGGTTCAAAATCAAACCTGTCTGATTTTATGTTTATATTTTCTATAAATTCTCTTTTAAACGCTTTATAACATGTTTCCATATCCGTTATTGATGTTGCAAAAAGTATATTGGTTATTATTGTTAGAAATTTATTTGCAAGTTTGTTTTTCAACATAAAATTTTTAGAATTTTCAACATTTAAAAATCGTGAACCATAAACAACATCAGCTTCATCATTAATTAAATACGGCAAAAGATTATCATAATCATCAGGTGAATATTCTAAATCAGCATCTTGAATAACTACAAAATCTCCCGTAGCTTCTTTAAGTGCAGTACGAATAGCTGCACCTTTTCCTTTATTTTTTTCATGATACAAGACTTTATAATTTTTACTTAATTCTTTAAGTAAATCACTTGTACCGTCACAGGATGCATCATCGACAAGTATTATTTCTTTTTCTAGCCCTGAAAAGGAAGCATTTTGAACCTTTTCTAATAATTGTTTAATAGTTTCTTTTTCATTATAAACAGGTATTATTATACTAACTTTTTTCATATTTTTTATCCGATACTCTTAAATGCTTTAACAACAACTTGTGTTCTGTCTTCAACACCCATCTTTTGTATTATACTTGATACATGTACTTTTACCGTATTTACACTAACATCAAGAATTTTAGATATTTCTCCGTTATTTAATCCTTCACATACATAATATAATACTTCTTTTTCTCTGTCTGTTAAGTTATAATCTTCATCAAAATTAAATTTAGTTTGTTTTTTATCTTCTGAAATTGCATTTAATATAACGTCAGCAATTTTAGCATCGAACCAGATATCGCCTTCTATAACAGAAAGAAGTATATCAGCAAGTTTATCAGGATTGATATCTTTTGAGCAATAAGCCCTTGCCCCGGCTTTAACTGAATCAAGGACTTCTTCTTCACTGTTATGAGAAGTTAAGATTATTATTTTAATATCTTTATTAATCGATTTTATTATTGCACTGGCTTCTATTCCGTTTATTCCGTTTAATCCTAAATCCATAATAACTGCATCTATATGAGTTTTATTAACTATTTTTATTGCTTCTTCACCGGATGAAGCTTCAATGATTTCATCTATAAAATTTTTTGATTCAAATGCGGTTTTTAAACCGAATCTTATTAGTGCATGGTCTTCTGCTATTAGAACTTTATACATTTTAAAACCCTATTTGGATACATTTTTTCTTATATAATATGAATTGAATATATTGATTATATTTTCTTCTTCTTTCTTTAATTTTTCTTTATTGAGTATATCAGCAAACTCACCCAGTGTAATTGATTTTAAAATTTCTCTATCTTTATTTTTGAGTGAAATATTATATTCCGAAATTAAAATGTCGGTAATAACATCACAATTAAGATTAAGAAAAGCATCTGTAATTTTACCGTCAAAATGAGTATTTCTGCCGTTAATAATAATTTTTAAAGCTTCTTTCATTGGCATTCTGTCACGATAGTGACGAACTGAAGTAATAGCATCAAATACATCACTAACTGCAAGGATTCTTCCTCCTAAAGGAATTTCTTCTCCTTTTAATCCTCTAAAATAACCAGTGCCGTCATATTTTTCATGATGTGATGATGCAATTTCAGCTATTTCGGTTAATGATGAGTTGAAATTTGCTCTGCATAATATATCATAGGTTATTTTTACATGTTCTTTAATATGTTCATATTCTTCTTTTGTAAGTGAACCTTTTTTTTGAAGCACTGCATCTCTTATGCCAATTTTACCTATGTCATGAAGCATTGCAGCTTTTGATATTATATTTGTTAAATCTTTATTTAATCCCAATTGTGAACAAATAAGTTCTGAATACAGTCTTACACGGTTTGAGTGACCTAATGTGATTTTGTCTCTTGCATCTATTGAAGCAGCTAAAGTATCAATAAATTCTTCAAATAAGACTTTTTGTTCTTCAAGCATCTTTTGTTGAATGTTGAATAACATATTATTTTCTATTGCAATACCGGCATTTGTACCTATAGCCAGTAAAATGTTTTCATCATCTGTTGTAAAATCGCCGTTTTGTTTATTTAATACCTGAAATGCCCCTATTATTTCATACTTAATATTGCGAATAGGCATACAAAGCAGATTGTATGTTTTATAACCAGTATCTTTATCAATATCTTTATTAAATCTGCTATCATTGTAAGCATCTTTGATTCTGATAGTTTCCCCTGTTTTAACTGCGTATCCGGCGAAGCCTTTATCTGCTGAAAATCTTATTTCTTTACTTTCTAAGCCTAATGCTACTTTTGACCATAATTCATTTTTTATTTTGTCATATAAAAATACTGTACATCTGTCAGCATTTAATACCAGTCTTGTTTGTTCCGCTATTGTTATTAAAAGTTTGTCTATATTTGCTTCTGCGTTTACCGTTCTTGCAATATTTGATAAAGCAAGCAGAAGTGTTGTGTCTTTTTCTTTATTTATTTTCTTTTTCTGAGTGGTTATAACTGCTTGATGTAATGACGAATTAGAATCTATAAAATTTTTTGATATTTCTCTAAGCTCTTCATAAATGATTTTGAAACCTAAAGTTTTAGATAAATGTATTGCTTTTTCAAGAAAGCTGATGGCAGGTTTATTTTTTTGAAGTCGTATATATGAAACTGCCAACAATTGATATGCTTTTACTTTTAAAAGAGGGTAACTATCAAGAGAATCTGCACACAAAGCAAGATAGTATATCGCTTCATCATATTTATTCTCCATAAAAAATATTTGCCCGAATGCAAATTTGTTTATGGCAATAGATATAAAGTCAGATGTACTTTCACATAAAAATTTAGAATCTTCTAACAATAACAGTGAATTATAATAACTTTCCGTTTTTGCCAGATATTTATTAAGTCCGTTTAAAGAAAGACAAACAGATACTTTTGCCATATCTTTATAAGCCAGAAAAATTTTATGTGCGGCTGATAAATTGTCTATTGCAGATTTAAAATTGTTTTTTTCATAAAAAGATATAGCTTCAGTTAAAAGCTCATTTGCTTTTTCCAATGAATCTAAATTTATTTTGGGATTATATTTTAAAGACATAATATTTTAATTATACATATATTAGTCTTTAAATACAAATTCTATATTGTATAAGTAATATAAAAAAATCCCCCTTATAAAGGGGGATTTAAATTAAACGGTTGTTAATTTTGAAGAATTTTCAAGTTTTAATGTTTGAGTTGTTATGTCACAAACGCTTGATGGTCCGAAGTATTGAATAGATCCCGGGAAGATATATTTATCTTCAAAAGCCCAAATGGTTCTGTTCTTTTCAAGTTCTTTAAATACTGGGCCATCCAGTTCAACAAGTGCTTTTTTAATAACGGGTTTAAATTCGCCGTGACGTTTTTCCATATTCATCATCATTGTTAAAGGAACTCCGCCTGCTACCCATTCACTTGCAGAAGCTGATAAATTTTTAACTGAAGATAAATATCCGGTTAAGCCGAATTTTAATAAAGCAAATGCGTTATAACCTAATGAATAGCAATAGTCTGCATCAAAGTTTGAGGGGAATGCACATCTTCCTTCATATCCGAAGAAATGGCATTGAGCCGAAAATTTACCTTTATATGTGCCTTGCTTTTTCATTTCATTTAATCTTGCACTTACCATTTCAATTAAAAGTTTTTCAGTTTCTATTTTGGATACTTGAACATTGCCATGTGGGTCTCTATCCATGAGCAATTGTTGTTTAATCATTGTAGGAAGTGAAGAGAATACTGATGAATCTTCAGAATTTAATTTACTTTTAATAATTTCAAATTTAGTATTTTCTTCCGCATTTTTGTAATTATCATCGTTTTCAAGAGAAGCTAAAGTATCATTTAAGTTAGATATCATTGATTTTATTTCAGGTATAAATTCAATTAACCCTTCAGGAATTAAAGCAATACCGAAATTTTTGCCCATTTGCGCTCTTTTTGCGACAATTTCAGTTATATTATCAACGATTTGTTTTAATGACATTTTCTTTTGTTCAACTTCTTCTGAAATCAAAGTTATATTGGGTTGAGTTTGCAAAGCAACTTCAAGCCCTACGTGTGTTGCGCTTCTTCCCATTAATTTAATGAAGTGCCAATATTTTTTAGCACTGTTTGCATCTCTTAAGATGTTTCCTACAAGTTCTGCGTAAGTCTTTGTAGCGGTATCAAAACCGAAGGAGATTTCTATTTGGTCGTTTTTGAGGTCACCATCTATTGTTTTTGGGCATCCTATAACTTGGATACCTGCATCGTGATTAACAAACCATTCGGCAAGCATAGCTGCGTTTGTATTAGAATCATCACCGCCTATGATTACAACACCTGTAATATTTAGGTTTTTACAAACCTGCCATGCTTTTTGGAACTGTTCTTCTGTTTCAAGCTTTGTTCTTCCTGAACCTATTATGTCAAAACCGCCTGTATTACGGTATGCATTGATTTTTTCATCGGTAAATTCTATATATTCACCGTCAATAATACCTGAAGGTCCGCCTAAAAACCCGTATAATTTATTTTCGCTATTTGATTGTTTTAATGCATCATATAATCCGGCAATTACGTTATGTCCTCCGGGAGCTTGTCCGCCTGATAAAATTACACCGATATTCCTTTTTTCGCTTACTTCCTTATTATTTGAAGTATTAAATGTTACAACAGGTTTTCCATAAGTATTTTTAAACAGTTCTTTTATTTGTTCTTGGTCTTTTACGGATTCTGTTTTATTTCCTTCTGTCATAGTGAGATTATTTATTCCGCCTGCTAATGATGAAGGTAATTTGGGTTGATATTTTAATCTTTCGATTTGAAGTGATGAAAGTTCTGTCATTTACTATCTCCATTCTTTTTATTACAAAAAAATTGTATCACAAAATTATTATTTATCGGATTATTTTATCCTTTAGGGGAATTATTTTTATTATCTTATTTTTAATAATTATCAAAAAGGGTGGATTATGAATATTATTAAAAGTATAGCAGTTTTTTTAGTTTTTTCTTTGTCTGTCAATATTTCCTATGCATATAAGTATACGGAAAAAGATAAGGACATGTTTTATAATGCATTTTTGGACGGTTATTTTACTGAAATGGAAAAATCTGTTGCCAAATTGAATATTGACCAAGCTAAAAAAACTCAATTTATGACCCAATTAAAACAAAGAACAAATAAACAGGATTTAATAAAATCATCTTGGGATTGTATACAGAAATATCCTATTCAGCATATAGTTCCGGCTTCTGTTATATGTACTGCCGATTGGACTCAGACTCAGAGTGAAAAAAATAAGGAATTATTTGAAATGTTGAAATAAAAAAAACGGGAAAATCTTTCCCGTTTTTTATAATTACCGTGCTGATTTTTTATCTTGCTTTTCTTTTATGTCCAAAACTGCATTGTGTGCAATGAGATATACAGAACATGTTTTGTAATTTTTCATATACCAAGCGCAATTTTCTTGAACACAAACAAGATTTATATCGTTACCTGCACTCATTAAAGGACAAATAGGAATTTTATCAGCCACAATTTTCTCCTTTTCTTAATTCCAAATTTAAACATTTTGAGCTTGCTTTAAAAGATTGCAATTTTCGCTTCTTCTTCTTTCTTCATCTTTATAAATTCTAGTTCTGTTGATAACTTCATCAAAATCTATCTTATGAGCATCAAAATCGGGACCGTCAATGCAGGCAAATTTTACTTCACCGCCTACGGTAACTCTGCAAGCTCCACACATGCCTGTACCATCTATCATAATTGGGTTCATACTTGCTTCTGTTTTAATCCCTTTATCTTTAGTGAGGTTAGCAACTGCTCTCATCATCGGCATAGGTCCGACTGCAATAACGTAATCAACTTTTTCATTATTTATAATATCTGCCAATACTTCAGTTACAAATCCTTTATGCCCTAAACTTCCGTCATCGGTTGCAACATGAAGTTGTGTACATGCAGTTGCCATTTTATCCTGCCAGAATAATAAATCTTTGTTTCTTGCTCCTGTAATCATATGTACTTTATTACCAGCTTCATAGAATGCTTTTGAAATTAAGTAACATGGAGCTGCTCCATATCCGCCTGCAACGCAAACAACAGTACCGTATTTTTCGATTTCTGTCGGTTTCCCTAAAGGCCCTACTACATCAACAATTTCATCTCCAACTTCTAATTGTGCAAGTTTTTTTGTTGTATATCCTACTGCCATAAATACTACTGTTAAAATTCCGTTTACTTTATCTACATCAGCAATTGTAATCGGGACTCTTTCACCTTGTTCTTCAACTCTGAATATTATAAATTGTCCTGCTTTTGCATTCCTTGTTACATAAGGTGCTTCTATTTTTAATTCATATTGATTGGGACATAATTCTACTTTATTTAAAATTTTATAACCCACAGGTTTATCCTCCTTCTTTTATTGTTTGAAAATATTATATCATAAAAAAATTGGCGCTCAAATATAAAACCAAAGGGACTTGTATAGTAAATTCCACTAAATAGCTGAATCTGTCACCCTGAAATTGTTTCAGGGTCTAAGAATCCAAAGATATTGAAATTGCTAACGACTCCCTCTACGCATACAGGCTCACAATCTTAACTATAGCTCAGATGTTCCATTTATAGAGTTCAGCATGACATTATGACTATATTTCAAACATATTTAGAGGAAATTATATAATCTAGTATCACACTCTACCTCTGACTCATCGTTGCTATGTGAGTGTTCACCTTTTCAATACGCCACTTTCAAAATTTTGTTCACACCATATAAACATTAAAATAAAGACCGCTAATGCGGTCTTGGTTAAAATAACAAACAATAATTTGAATTTTGGAGGGGAAAATCTTTAATATGTTTCGTCCAGAAAGTTTAAAGCTATAGATGATGCAGCTCCGTCAGATAAGTCGGGAAATTCCTCTTTTGTGAGATTTAATGCCGCATCGTAATCAGCTTCAAAACCTTTCATGAAGTCTGCAATTCTTGCTTCTTGTTCAGAAGTTACATATTTTGAAACATCTAATGTTTTTTGTGCTTTAACCGGTACAACATCTGCATTTTGTGCGGCTAAAAAGCTTAATACATCATTTGAATTTAACTGATTTTTATTTGCATCAGTTGATTGTGACTCATTTTTCGTACCTTTAGTTAAGTCTTCATTGTTTTCTTTTTTGAAATAATTTGAATTCACTCCTAAATTAATCGGGTTAATGTTGCTTGCCATAATTTTTTCTCCTTATTGTTTGTTACACATGTTATATCGACATTTTTTTAATGAACTTTAGTTTTAAAATCAATTTTTTTATATTTTTGTAACATGTCTTAATAAATAATTTTTATAAATTTCTTCTTTTTTGGAGAATACGAGTACGTTTCAAGCTCTTTTTCCGAAAAAATTATTTTAATTGCATTATAATAATCTGTTCTAAAATATGTTTTATTTTTTGATTCAATTAAATTAATTGTATTAGGGTGCGGATGGTTATATATATTGGGTCCTGTCGAAATGATTATGATTTTTGTATTATCTAACATATCATTATTTATAGTTTTATCTGCACCATGGTGACCTGATTTTAATACTGTTATATTCTTTTTAAAATTATCAGGTAATGCATTATAGGAATTAATATCGCCATCACCCATAAATAACATATTGAAATCTTTGTATTTTATATGTGCTATTAAAGAGTTTTGATTTTCGCTAATAATATTTTCACCCTTGGGTTTTATAACATTTATTATAAATTCAGGTTCTTCATATATTTTTGTAATGTTATCCACTCTAACCGAATTTTGATTATTTTCTTCAATGTATTTTAAAATACTTTGAGATAAATTAGTATTTTCATAAATATCAGTCAAAAAAATCTTATTAACATTTAAATATTTAATAATGTCAATTGTACCGCCGGCATGGTCTGCATCAAAGTGTGATAAAATCAATGAATTTATGTTTTTTATTCCTTTATCCCTGAGATATTTTATTATTATGTTTTTTGCTTGAGAATTTGAAGCGTAATAATTATATTTCCCGCTATCAATAAGAAAATATTCGTTTTTGGGACTTTTAACCATTATTGCATCTGCGTTACCAACAGAGAAAAACATTAGTTCAGTTTCATTCTTTGGAATTTGAATAAAGGTTAGGGCAAAAATTGTTGATAATATGCAAAAAGATATAATAATTTTTTTTGTATGACTTTTATATCTTAATATTAATATCAAAAATATGATAATTCCAAAGTATAAGAAAATTTGAAATAAAGAAGGTTTTTTAAGGTATATAATTGAGTTTTTAAGTCCCGAGAAGAAATCCGCAACTTTTACTATATATATTAAAAAAGGATTTAGAATTAAATCGGCAATATAGCATACTTGATTGGATATTAAAGGAATAATCGCCAGTATGGAGCTGATAAAACCTATAAATGATACTAAACTTAAAACAGGAATTATTGCAATGTTAGCGAAAACGGAATACAGTGCAAAAGTATTAAAATAATAAATTTGTAAAGGAGCGGCAAAAATTTGTGCAATGACGGGTATCAAACAAGCTCCAATCACATAATTAATGGGTTTAAATTTAAAGTTAAAATTTAATAATGGTGTGGTAAGAATCAAAGCAAATGTAACAATAAATGACAATTGAAAACCGATATCAAATATCATCATAGGATTTATTAATAACATAATAAATGCAACAATAAATAATAGTGCCATTGTAGGTGTATTTCTGTCTATTAACTTACCTAAGAGAATTAAAATAAGCATTAAAGAAGCTCTTATAATAGGCGGTCCGAATCCTGTCATACATGTATAAAATAAGATAAGAGTAATGCCGATGATTGTAGAAATTTTGTAGTTTAATTTCAAACTTCCGGCAAAAAAGAACCAAATTCCGAAAATAAGAGTAACATTCATTCCTGAAGCTGCCAAAATATGAACTATTCCTGAATTAATGAATGAATTTTTAGTATCTTCATCAGGATTTATGGCATCATCTCCGAAAATTATTCCGCCAAGTATTTCTAACATTGGTGATTTTATATTTTTTGCATGGATATTTATTATATTTGTTCTAATATCATTAAGTTTTTTGAGGCATTTACCGGGAATATCATTTGCATGTTCTTTTATTTTCCAATCTTTTTCCGTATATATAAGTGAAAATGTCTTTTTATACCTCAAATATTTAGAATAATCGAACTGTGAAGGATTTTGAGCATATGCCGGAATTTTTAATCTGCCTTTTACTTCAAGTTTATCTCCTATTTTTATATTTTTTGTTGAATTTTTATTATCTTTTATTGTTACTAATGATTTGGTATTTACCTGTTTATCTTCTCCAAAATCGGTTTTAATGCTTGTGATTTTTGCGTAAAAACTTGTTTTATCCGGTTTGTTATTTGAAGGAATAGTTAACACTTTTAACTGAGCTATTACATTTTCATTTGAAAATTCAGTTAAATTATCCTGTATTTTATAATTAAAAAAAGAATTTAATATTCCGCAAAAAAAGACTAACAATAAAGTAATAAAGTAATTTAGTTTATAAATTTTTCTATAATATAAAATACTGAGAATTAAAAAAATTATCAAACTAAAAGGCACAACAAATTCTGAGAAAAATGTAATAATTCCCAAAATATACAGACAACAAAATAAAATAATTTTTGCCTGTTTAGACATCTCTTTTTCATCCTTGTATAGACAAGGATAATTATATCATGGTTTTTCTAATATGATTCTTACTGCGTTCTATATCTTTAACACGTTTTTCAACATTTTTAATTTGTTGATTAAGAACTCTTCTTTGTTCTTTTATAAGTTGATATTGAGTATCTACTTCCTGATATTTAGCTTTATAATCCAATAATTCATTACGAATATTAACTTGAGCGCTATCAAGTTCAAAAAGTGCATTATTAAAATTATCAGATTGTGCAGATAAAGATTCTTGAGCTAATCTTGTAGTGTTTTGTATATTTGTCATTAATTCTTCATTAGACGGTACTTTTACTGAGCCCATAACATTTGTTTTTTCATCAATTTGAAATTCTGTAGGGTCATAAACCATTCCGGCTGCATAAACAGAATTAGCAGCACTAAAAATAATTAGATTTAATAAAATTAATAATTTTTTCATAAATAAGTCTCCGTCTTTTTTTCATATTACATTATTTATTTTTCCTTTAAATCGTATATATAATTGATAATTTCTTTTTATAGATTTAAAATTAATTAATGCAAAAATTTGTAAAGAATATAAAATGCGAATATTCGGAAAAAATTAATGCGCTTTTGGCAAAGAAAACTTCTTTTTTAGTAAGCGGAGTAACTAATTGTGCAAAACTTTTTATTATTGCCCAGTTATTAATAAAGAATAAAAAAAAATTAATTTTTATTGTTGAATCTGAGCAAGATGCTTTAAAATTTCAAAATGATATAAAAAAATTGTTTAATAAAAATGCATTAATTTTTCCTTATCAAGATGGTTCAATTTATGATTCAAATTCAAAGAACTTGTATAAATATACAGGACAAATTCAAATTTTAAATAATAAAGAAGCTGATATTGTTATAGTTCCGCAAAAAGCATTATTTGAAAAATTTCCTGATTCTTTATTTTTCGAAAAAAATAATATAGAAATAAAACTCAATGAAGAAATTGATGTTGAAAAACTTGCTATAAAACTTGTAAAACTTGGATACAAAAGGAAAACACTTGTTGCAGATATTGGTGAATTTAGTATTAGAGGAGATATAATTGATATTTTTCCACTTACTAATAATCCTGTTCGTTTAGAGCTTTGGGGTGAAACTGTAACGGATATAAGATTTTTTGATTCTTCTTCTCAAAAAAGTATTAATAAAGCGGATAAAGCAGTTATTCAACCGATTTATAAATTTATACTTGATAAAGATTCTTATAAAATTATTGAAAAAATAGCGGATAAAAATGATGAAAATCAGATAGAATTACTTGAAAATCTTAAATCTGAAACTTATTTTGAAGGAATTGAGTATTATGAATCTTTATTTAATCCTGATTTAACGGTAATTTCACGCCTGATTCCAAAAGATTTTATATTTGTTTTTGATGATTATACAAAATTTAAATCTCGTTATGAACAAATTGATGAAAATCTTAATACACAATATGATGAGAATATCAAAAATCATTTAACTCTTCCGTTAACCAAAAAAAATCATTTTAATTTAAAAGATTTTCTTACAACACTTAGCGGGTTTGAAAAAATATATTTTGATAACTTTTTATCCGAAGACTTTGATATAAATATTGAACTTAATACGGAATTAATACCATATTTTTCCAACGGTATTGAAGGTATAGTAAATTATATTTCTGAAAAATTACATCAAAATTATAAAATTATTGCTGCAACAGATTATAAAAACAGAATTGAAGAAATATTTAAAGAGTATGAAATACCCTACTCTTATGATATAAATACTGGAAATTCCGTTTGCATAACGGATAATATAGTTTTATCAGGAAGTGTAATTCAAGATTGTAATTTAATAATTATAACTGATAAAGAGTTTTTTAATAAGCGTTCAAAAGAAATAACGGGATTAAGATATAATTACAAGCGTGAAAATTTGGATTTTATAGAAACTTTAAATGATATTCAAGAAGGGGACTATATAGTTCATATGGTTCACGGAATCGGAATATTTAAGGGGCTTTCAAAACAAGTAATTGATTCCGAAGAAAAGGATTATTTAACACTTGAATATGCAAGAGGGGATAAACTTCATATACCTGCGGAACAAATAAATATGTTATGCAGATACAGAGGTTCCGGGAATGTATTGCCTCCTTTATCAAAAATGGGCGGTAATGATTGGAACAATACAAAAACAAAAGTAAAAAAAGCAGTGGAAGAAGTTGCTCAGGATTTAATAAATCTTTATGCTTTGAGAAAATTATCTCAAGGATTTGCATTTGAACCGGATACTGTTTGGCAGTATGAAATGGAAGATGCGTTTGGATATAGTGAAACTCCCGACCAAATGAAAGCAATAGCCGAAACAAAAGAGGATATGGAATCAGATAAACCTATGGATAGATTAATATGCGGAGATGTTGGGTTCGGTAAAACGGAAGTAGCTATAAGAGCTATTTTTAAAGCAGTAATGTCATCTAAGCAAGCAGCTATTGTTGTACCGACTACAATTCTTGCTATGCAGCATTATCAAACAATTTCTGACAGATTTAAACCTTTTCCTGTTAAAGTTGAATTTTTATCAAGATTTAAAAGTACTAAAGAACAAAAAGAAGTATTGAGAAAACTTACTCTTGGAGAAATTGATGTTATTATTGGCACACACAGGCTTTTACAAGATGATATAAATTTTAAAGATTTAGGTCTGCTTGTTATTGATGAAGAGCATAAATTTGGTGTGGCACATAAAGAAAAGCTTAAAAGATTGAAGAAGAATATAGATATTTTAACCATGTCAGCAACTCCTATACCAAGAACACTTTATATGTCATTATCGGGAATAAAAGACATGAGTATAATCAACACTGCTCCTACAAACAGACTTCCCATAAAAACATTTGTAGCTGAATATAAAGATTCAATAGTAAAAAATGCTATTAACTACGAGATAGAAAGAGAAGGTCAGGTTTTCTATTTATACAATCGTGTTGAAAGTATATATGAATTTGCACAAGGGTTAAAAACACTTTTGCCGAATATAAGATTGGCAGTCGCACATGGTCAAATGGATAAAAATCAGCTTGAACAAATTATGACTGATTTCCTGAATAAAGAGTATGATGTACTTTTATGTACCACTATCATAGAATCAGGGTTAGATATACCAAACGCTAATACAATAATAATACATGATGCAGATAAATTCGGGCTGGCACAATTATATCAAATACGAGGAAGAGTAGGCAGAACAGACCGTCAAGCTTTTTGTTACTGTCTTTATAAAAATTCTAAAAATTTAACAAAAGATGCGATTAAAAGACTTCAATATATAAAAGAATTTACTAATTTAGGAAGCGGATATCAAATAGCAATGAGAGATATCGAAATAAGAGGTGTCGGTAATGTATTGGGTACAAAGCAACATGGTCAGATGATTAATGTAGGATTTGATACTTATTGTCAATTATTGGAAGATGCTATAACAGAAATACAAGAAGGAAAAGTACAAGAATATAAGCCGGCAATAGTAGATATAAACGTAACTGCTTATATACCGGATGAATGGGTAGGTTCTAAAGAACAAAAGATGATTGAATACAAACGTCTGGCTGACGTAAAATCAATAACGGAACTTGATGCTATTCAATCTGAATGGAAAGACAGGTTTTCTAAAATGTCTGAACCGGTTGAAAATCTTATAAAGTTAGTACGTTTAAGATTATTAGCTACTCAAGCGGGAATTTCTTTAATCCGTGAAGCAGATTCTTCTGTCAGAATTTATACTTCTTTATCTAAAGGGGAATGGAATATTATTTCAGCTAATGCAGATAAAAATATTACGAAATATATAAAATATACAATAGCTCCAAAATCTTGTACCGAGGGTAATAGCATTTTATTATTAAACAGAGCATATTTAAATTTTGAAGAATTGTTTAACATTCTTTCTAATTTATTTTATCATATAATAAAAACAGGTAATGATTATAATTTAAAAAAACAAGGATAGAAAAAATAAGGAGATATAAATAATGAACAAGTTGAAAATAGCTTTATTCGCTTTTGTAATGATGTTTATTTTTACGGGTTGTACATTTAATAAAGGTAATAGTAATCTCATAAAAATAAATAATACTGTAATTACACAAAATGAATATAACAAAGCATATGAATCAGTAACTGCAAATAATATGTTCTCACAAATGGGAATTGATTTAAAATCAGACCCGAATAACGTTTTTGCTCTTATGATGAAAGAAAAAGTTGTTTCTGAATTAATAGTAAAAGCGCTATTAAATGAAGAAATGGAAAAGAGGAAAATTACTGTATCAAAAAGTGAAATAGAACAAACAGAAAAAGATATAATATCAAAATTCGGTTCAAAAGAACAATTAAACCAAATTTTAAAAACAAACGGTGTAACATATGAACAATTTGTTAAAGATTTAGAAGATGAAATAAAATTAAAGAAGTTTGTTGATTCAATAGCAATGGTATCAGTTGGTGATAAAGAAGCAAAAAAATATTATGATGAAAATATTGATAAATTTAAATATCCAAAAAGAGTTAGAGCATCTCATATATTAATTTCCGCAAATCCTGATCAAATTAAGGCAAAATTAAAAGAAGAAAATAAAGAAATAACAGATGAAGAATTGGAAGCAAAAACTAAAGAACAAATGGAATTAGCAAAAAAGAAAGCTGAATCACTTCAGGCAAAAGTAAAAAAATCACCATCAAGCTTTGCTAAAGTGGCAAAAGAAAATTCTCAAGATGCTGCAACTGCAATAAGAGGAGGAGATTTGGGTTTCTTTGCTAAAGATGAAATGGTTGAAGCTTTTGCTAATAAAGCTTTTGAAATGAAACCTAACACTATAAGTGAAGTTATTCAAACTCCCTACGGCTTCCATATTATTATGGTAACAGACAGATCTGAAGCCGGTAAATTATCTTTTAATGAAAGTAAAAAAGATATTATTAATTACCTTGAAAGCCAGGATAAAGTTGAAATATTAAAAAATAAAATTGAAGCTCTAAGAAAAGATGCTAAAATTGAATATTTAAATGAAGATTATAATCCTGAAAATATTCAAAAATTAATAAAAAAAGCATCAAGTGATAATCCGGAATTACAAAAGGCATTATCTCAAGATCAAGCTCAAGAAACAAAATAATAGTTAAAAAGTACGGGGATTTTCCCCGTACTTTTTTATAAAGGTTTTTATATGTTAGTTAAATATGAAGAAATAGATAAATTAATATCGCAATTAAGAAGTCAAAATAAAACTATAGTTACAACGAACGGTTGTTTTGATATTTTACATGTCGGGCATGTAAGATATTTGGAACAAGCAAAAAAATATGGTGATGTGTTAATAGTAGCTTTAAATTCAGATAAATCAGTAAAAAAAATTAAAGGGGAAAACAGACCTATAAATAACGAAAATGACAGAGCTGAAGTGTTAAATGCATTAAGAAGTGTAGATTATGTTATTTTATTTGATGAAGAATCACCTTTGAATTTATTATTAAAAATAGCACCTGATGTACATACAAAAGGAGCTGATTATACAATAGAAACTTTGCCTGAAGCAAAAGCAATTATGGAAAAAGGCGGAAAAATTGAATTTATACCTTTTGTTGAAGGCAAATCAACTACTTCTATTATTGAAAAAATGAAAAAATAGTTATCTAAACTTTTTGAAATACATAGATATACTCATGTTTAAAAATATAGAAACCGCCGTTGAGAGCTCTGTATCTCCATAGGTTAGCAGTTTTACCTTTGGCTCTTTCATTTCCTTCCATATTTTTAACAATAATAGCTTTCATTTTAAATCCGATTTCACGCATTTTATTAGCACAATCTGAGCTTAACGGAATAATTTCGCCGTTTTCATATTTATCTCCGATTATAAGTGCTGCGTGTCTGCCTTTTTCAAGCATATCATATCCGTTTTTAGCAACTTTTTGGAATAAATTATAAAAATCTTCAGTAGATTTGCAGTTAGATAAATCTTCTTTTTTATCTGAAAATTTAATAATATTATCATAAGGCGGATGTAGCATTAGAAATTGTGCTTTATCTTTTCTTAAAATATCGAGTCTTGCCTGAATTTTATCTTTTACACTTTCATTTGCACTGTCATAACAAATAAGATTTATATCTGTTACAAGTTCTTTTTGAGTAAATTTATTTTTAACAATATTGACTTGTTCTTGTTTTAGCTCAACTCCTATACATTTTCTGTTCATATTTAAAGCTTCGATTGCAGAAGTGCCGGAGCCTAAAAACATATCTAATATAACATCACCTTTTCTGGTAAATCTTTCATAAAGTTGTTGAGCAATTTGCGGAATATAATTCCCGTGATAGTCATTAGAGTGACCATGAGTATTATCTCTTGCGGCAAATTCCCACCATGTATCTGTTTTTATATGAGGATAATCTTTCCAATTATTTAAATCAATATCATTGTATGGCTTAGTTTTTACCTTTTTTACAATCCGTAAATCAGGTTTTTGTTCTTGTATCTTAACTTTTTTGGTATTAGTTTTTGCCATATTCACCCGAATCTTTACTATTATTTGCTTAGTATAAAAAATTTCAGCTGATTTTTTATCATTCAAATTTATGATTTATAAGAAAAGCTTGATTAAAGTGCATAAATCCTTAATAAGTAATCGGTCTTTATAATTTATTGTGAATAAAAAATACAACATATATATGATTCCTTAACATGGTAAAAAATATATATTATTTGTGAGGGATAAGATTAGGGTGAGTAATGACGGCAATCGGAATTAATATGAATACAAAACAAAAAAAGCTGAATAACCTGTTTATAGGTTATCCCGGGTTATATTCCGATATTTATTTAAATGTAAAAAAGACAATAAATGAATTTTTCCAAAAGGATATAAATTTAAGATTTATGAGCGTAACCGGCGGAGAAAATATACTTTTTTACGGTGATGAATATTTTGTCAATAAAATACCTGTAACAAAGATGTCGGATATAAAAATAAAAATATCCGCAGGAGCTATCGGAGCATTATTGGATAATGCTTTAGGAGTTAAGGAAACACCTTTTACTCTTGAAGGACTTACCAATATTGAGGCTATGCTTATAAAATCCTTAACTGTTGAAATTTACGAAAATATTCAAGAATTTTTAGATAAAACTGAAATTAATAAAAAAGTAATTGATTCTTCAAAAGAATATGATTTAACATTTTTTATATCTTTAAATTCACAACATTCAGGGAAAATAATAATATCAATACCTGATTATATGTTAGTGGGTTTTGAAAAAGAACAAAAAAAAGGTATTTACAATATAGAACATCTTAATAAAGTAAAAGTAAATGTAAGTGTTAGTCCCGGTTCAAGTAAAATAGCACTAAATGATATAAAAACAATAGAAGAAGGAGATATTATTCTTCTTGAAGAAAGTAATATAAATGAGATGTCAGTATTGTGGAAGGGTGAAAAAGTTCGATTTAGAATTAATCCGAATCCTTCGTTAATAATAAGTATTGATAAAAATTTAGGAGGCAATCATATGGAAGATGAAACAAGCTCTAAATCTCAAAATATGTGGGATTCAATTCTTGTTGATACAGTTGCGGAATTTGATAATGTAAAATTGACTCTTGGAGAATTAAAGCAAATATCTGAGGGGTTAGTTATTGATGTAGGTTCGGTATATGATAACAAAATTAAATTGAGAGTTGAAAATCAGATTGTAGCGACGGGCGAACTTGTCATTCTTAACGACAGATACGGAGTAAGAATTGATAATGTAATTCGAAATAAAGAAACAAAACCGGCACAGGCAGAAAAAAAGCCGATGAACAAACAAGTTAATCCTCAAGCTCCCAAAAAACCCGTACCGGGCAAAGCTCCACAACCTAAAAATGCTAATAAAGATGCAAATGGCAATGAAAATTTTGACTACAGTGATTTTGAAATAGAAGATGAAAGTATTTAGAGGGTATTATGAACGGATATATAATGAATTTCGCGGTTTATACTATGGCAATGATAGGTTTTTTTGCTTTAGCTTTATTGGTTTATAAAAAATCTATGAATTTTAATCAAAATAATAATAACAAAGATTTCTTGAAGGTTGAAAATAGTCTTAGATTAAGCCCTTCAAAAACAATATATGTATTAAAAGCAGGAAAAGAACGCTTTTTAATTGCATCAGACCCTGGCAATACTTCAATGTTATCTAAGTTAGATGAAAATAATAACGAACATATAAACAATATAAATATTAAAGAATTTAAACAAACACAAAATACGGTAAAAAGAATAAATAGAGGTTAAAATGGAATCAGTACTAAAAGATTTAAGTCCGGTATTACAACTGTTAACGGTAATGGCAATATTTTCAATTTTGCCGTTTGCATTTGTATGTATGACAAGTTTTTTGAGATATTCAATAGTATTTGGTTTTTTAAAACAAGCATTGGGCGCCCAGCAAATTCCTCCTGCGATTGTATTAGTGGGGTTATCAGTAATTCTGACATTTTATTCCATGGGGCCTGTATTCCAACAAATGTACGAGGTAGGTTCCAAGCCATATGAAAAAACAGGTTCTATAGTATTAGCAATAAACGAAGGTTCAAAACCCTTAAAAGAGTTTATGTTAAAACAAACCAGAGAAAAAGACTTAGCTTTCTTTATACAATTAAACAGAAAAGAAGCACCTAAATCAGTTGAAGAAGTCAGTATATTTGAAGTAGCACCGGCTTATATTTTAAGTGAATTAAAAACCGCATTTGAAATAAGTTTTATAATATTTGTCCCCTTTATAGTATTAGATTTGGTTGTTGCAAATGTTTTATTGGCACTGGGTATGTTTATGTTATCGCCGACAATTATATCTTTACCGTTTAAACTGCTTATATTTATTGCGGTAGACGGATGGAGTCTAATTGTAAACGGACTTGTGGGAAGCTTTAATTAAGGAAATAAATTCATGGATGTTTTAATGGAATATTTTGCAAAAGGTTTAATAACAATGCTAATGATAGCAATGCCATGCGTCTTAACTGCTGCGGGTATAGGACTTGTTGTAGGTATCTTACAAGCAGTTACTCAGGTACAGGAACAAACTATTGCGGCTGCACCTAAAATATTTGCGGTTTTTCTTGTAATAATTATTTTAGGAGCCGGTTATGTAAAACTTTTAACTAATTTGTTTACAGAAGGTTCTGTTATTGCCTTTGAAGTTGTGCCGAAAAATGAAGAGTTTGTTCTTCCTACAGGATACTATAACTATACAAAACCTTTTATAGATGAAATGAAATCGGACATAAAAAATGATATGACTCCTATGAAACATATATTAAATAGTTCAAAGGCCCCTGATGGTATTGAACGAAAGAACAGATACAATTATTTAAAAAATAATGCAAGAGAAATTCCTTATCCTAATATTGCTGAACAAAAGAAAATTATGGAAAATAAAAGGTAAAAATTCAAATGCTTGATACAATCATGAGTGAGTTTCCTAAATATTTTCCGGAAGTTAATAATGTATTAACTGCAGGGGTGCCAATATTTGCGAGAGTTGCAGGATTAATGAGAGGAGCTCCTTTTTTAAGGAGAACAGAAATTCCAACTATAGCAAAGGTAGGTTTTACTTTAATATTTACAATAATGTTGTCAATGTTATTAAAACCCCAACCTCCATCTCAGGGTGTCTCACTGTTATATAGTATAATTATCAATTTTCTATGCGGAGCTTTAATTGGTTATATAGTAAATTGTATTGTTGTAGCCATTGAAAGTGGCGGAGATATGATTAATATGCAGCAAGGTGTTTCATCTGCAACAATAATGGATCCTTCAACATCAAGTCAAGTTTCAATTATGGGCAGAATATTCAGTATGCTGGGTTTAATTATTTTTCTTGAAATAGGTGGTGCTTATTGGACATTTAATGCTTTTATCAGAAGTTTTGAAATTTTCCCCGTTTATTCTGCTATGGTTCCTCTTGATGAAATTATTAACATGCCTTATCTTGTAAAAATAACTTCTAATGTATTATACATAGGTTTACAAATAGCATCTCCTGTTTTAATAGCTACATTAGGGCAGGATATAATCTTAGGAATTATTTCTAAGACGGCACCACAAGTTAACGTATTTCAGATGAGTTTCTTATTTAAACCTTGTATGGGCTCTGCTATTTTAATTGTTGTTTTACCGATAATTTATAATATCATATGTGATTTCTTTATGACATTTTCAAATATATTTTAAAAAATTGCGTAAGCACTATTTTATAGTTATAATACAATTGAATTTTAATTAGCAAACGAAAAGTTGCAACACTGAATAAAACTATAAATTATTAAGAGGTGCTTATGGAAAATAACGTAATATGTGTAAAATGGGGTACAAAATTCGGCCCTGAGTACGTAAATCGTTTATATAAGATGGTAGAAAAAAATCTGACAATTCCTCACAGATTTGTGTGTTTTACAAATGAACCTGAAGGTATTAACGAAGGTGTGGAAATAAGACCTTTTAATATGCTTGATGATTCTGGATTACCTGAAAAAGCTTGGAAAAAATTAAGTTTATTTACTGATAAATTAGGTGATTTGGAAGGAAGAGCTTTATTTTTGGATTTAGATATTGTTATTCTCAGAAATATTGATGAATTTTTTAACGTGCCGGGCGAATTTGTTATTATTAAAGATTGGGATTTTAAAAATGATATTATTGGAAATTCTTCCGTTTTCAGATTTGAAGTTAATAAACATAAGGATATAATAGATAATTTTTACAAAGAAGGAAAAGATATCAGAAAAAGATATAAAAATGAACAGGCGTTTTTATCGCATCAAATGTATAATAAAGGAATATTAACATATTGGGATGAGAATTGGTGTGTAAGTTTTAAAAGAAATTGTTTAAGAAAATTTCCTTTTAACTATTTTTATGAACCAAAAGAACCTTCTGAAGCTAAAATATTAGTATTTCATGGCAGACCTAACCCTAATCAGGCTTATAACGGATTTATGGGTAAAGGAGGTTTGAGATACGTTAAACCTACAAAGTGGCTTGATAAATATTGGTAATTATTTAAAATAATCACAAATTAGTTCTTTTTTGTTTGGAGTTATTTTTTTAATAAGTTTAGATATAAATGAAGAAGCATTTTTTTTCATTAACTTATCACGTAAAATGGCTTTTTCAATAAGTAACTTATTAAAAGTTTCATTTAAAGTGATTTTTTCTTCTGAAAGATGTGGCATTATGGTATGCAGTTTTAATTTACAGGTTTGTAATGATTCTTTTATTTCATCTCGTTTATTTTTGTTCATAAATGAATTGTCCTAAATTAATTTTAATTGGATATTTTTTCATTTCCTTTCGACAAATTTATAATAATAAATTTTTTAATAAATTCATTCCCCCAAAAAGTTTAAAAAAGGTATTCAAATGTAAACTTTTATTGTATTTTTTTAAAATTCTTATTATTTTTAAAAAATATATTACAAATAATAGAAAAAGAGTATATAATACTAATACACATTTAAATGTATCTTGGGTATTATTGTGAGTATATTTTCAGGTTTTAAAGATTTACTAGGACAAATAAACAGATTAGATGGATCAATATATCTAAAAGGTAAAGATTTTGCAGATGTATATGCAAAAAATATTGCCTTGGAAGAGGAAATAGCTGCACGTACAAAAGAGTTAGAACAGGCTAATCAAACAATTTTAACTTTAAATAGCGTGTGGGATATGATGAATTCTTCACAACCGCTTTCGAGTATGCTTAATAAAATAGTAAATATTTTATTCAATGATATGAATTATAATTATGCATCCATTTTAAAAATAGAAAATGAAAATACAAAAGATGCTTATTTTCATATAAAAGCCGCATCTCAAAATAAAAATGTAAGCAAAATATATTCTTTTTTAGGCAAATTATCTGATGCATATTATTTCCCGTATGTGGAAAATTCAATAATAGCAAAGTCAATAAATGAAAGAAAAATCTATTCAACTCCTGATATAAAAGGGATATTGAGTATGTTTTTCCCTTCTCTTAAAGAAGAACAAATAAAAGATATAATGACAAGTATTAATTCAAAGACATGTATAATAGTACCGCTTCATAACGGAAAAGATAATTTCGGATGTGTAGTAGTTGCTTCCGACAGAGAAGGATTAACAGATACAGAAACAAATTTTCTTTCATTATTTGCTAATCAAATAGAATTGGCAATAACTGTTGCAGGATTATTTGAAGAGGTTAAGAAGCAAGCAATTACAGATCCTTTAACAGGGTTATATAACAGACGTTATTTTGAAGAAAATATAGTAAAAGAAGCAGAAAGGTCATTAAGACTAAAACAACCGTTTTCTTTAATATCAATGGATTTGGATTTTTTAAAAAAAATAAATGATACATTTGGGCATCAATATGGAGATATAGCAATAAAAACAATTTCAAATGTATTAAAAAAAGAAGCACGTTCAATAGATATACCCGCAAGAATAGGTGGTGAAGAATTTAACTTATTGTTACCCGGAGTTGATTCAAATGGGGCAGCTATTGCTGCAGAAAGGATTCGTAAATCGATTGAAAATCAAGTTCTCGAAACTATTGGCGGAATAACTGCAAGTATAGGGGTTGCAACTTTTCTTGAACATTCTGACAGAATAGATGAATTAACTGAACTTGCAGATCAGGCTATGTATAAAGCTAAGTTAGAAGGCAGAAACAGGGTTAAAATTGCAGAACCTCAGACTGATGTTAATTGGCAAAAGACCGCTATTGAGACATTTATGGATATATTGGCTAAAAAGCGTATTCCTGTTAAAGATAATATTGCTAAAAATATTTATCAAAAGTTGAAAGATATTAATAATAAAGAGCAAGATTCTACTGAAATATTATATTCGATTGTTGATATAATTTCTCAAACGTATAACCAAATGTATCAACCCGGAACAACAAAATCAAAAATTATTCTTGCGGTTATGCTTGCTAAAAGATTAGATTTTTCAAAAGAAGAAATTAATAAATTAAAATTGGCTATATTATTATATGATATAGGAAATATAATGATACCGGAAGAAATATTTAATAAAAAAGGACCATTAACGGATGAAGAAAAACAAATAGTAAGACAACATCCGGTGATAGCAGCAAGAGAAATACTAAAGCCAATATCAAAAATACAAGATATAATACCTATTATAGAAAGTCATCATGAAAACTGGGACGGACAAGGTTATCCGGGTAAAAAATCCGGAATTGATATTCCTGTTATGTCGCAAATTGTTCTTATTGTTGATTCTTTTTATGCAATGATGCAGGATAGACCATATAGACATGCCTATAATATTGAAGATATTATTAGCATAATTAAACAGGAATCGGGTAAAAGATGGAATGAAAACTTAGTTGAAGATTTTATAGAGATAATAAAAAAGGAAGTTGTTTAAATTTTTCGGGTTGTAAAAAAATGTTTTAACTTCGAATTAAGCTTATTTATCTATAGAAAATACCTGTTGACCTGCTTCTTCTTTCATTGCGGTTTCAAGTAAAATATAAGTCATGTATGCGCCTAAAGCAACTGCTTTGGGATCTAAGTCTGTATTTTGTGCTGCTTCTATTATAGCGGAGTTAATTTCAGGATTCTCTTCTTTTATGTAATGAATCATTTTTTTTCTCCATGAATGAACATCCTGAAAAATTTCGGCAAAACATAATGTAGATTGTTCTGTAGTAACTATAGGGAGCATTTTAAACCTTACTTTTTTCGTTATGTTAATTGAAATTATACTTAAAAATTTTATTTTTTTCAATGTAAATATTGGGATTTATATTAATTTTTATCAAATACTATATATTTCTTTAAATTATATTTTAATTTTTATGTAAAAATAGTATTATAAGTACAGAGGGAATGGATTTATGTTAAATAAAAAAGTAAAGTCAATAATTCTTGCCGCAGGAAAAGGCACAAGGATGAAGTCTGACTTACCTAAAGTACTCCATTCAATATTTAATAAACCTTTATTAGGTTATGTTATAGATGCAGTTAATAATACGGGTAATATAGATGAAAATTATGTTATAGTCGGGCATGAAGCACAAAGAGTTGAAGAATTTGTAGAAAAAAATTATATAAATTCGAAATGTATCTTGCAAACTCCTCAGTTAGGCACTGGTGATGCCGTTAATAAGGCAACACCATATCTTAATGATTTCGACGGATATGTAATTGTTATATGCGGAGATACTCCTTTAATAACTTCAGAAACAATTAATAATTTTATTGAATATCATGATAACAATCATTCCGATTTAACAGTAATGTCAGCTATATTTGATAATCCTAAAAATTATGGGAGAATAATAAGGGATAAGAATAATAAATTTATTTCCATAGTAGAGGAAAAAGATGCTACATTTAAACAAAAGGAAGTAAAAGAAGTTAATGCCGGAATATATTGTATAAACTGGAAAACTGTTTCACCTGCTTTTAATTTTATAAAAAATAATAATGCACAAGGAGAATATTATTTAACCGATATTGTAAAATGGTCTGTGGAAAATAGTTTAAATGTTAATTCATATATTTTAGATAATAATGAAGAGATATTCGGAATAAATTCAAAACTTCAACTGGCGCAGGCAACTAAAATTATGAACAGAAGAAGTTTGCAGCGTCTTATGGAAGACGGAGTACAAATAACAGACCCTGATTCTACCTTTATTTCACCTGAAACAGAAATAGGTTCTGATACAATTATATTACCTAATGTGTATATAACAGGAAAGAATACGATAGGAAGACAATGTAAAATAGGGCCGTTTTCACATATCAGAGACGGAGCACAAATAGGAAACAATGTTCGTATAGGTAATTTTGTAGAGATAAAAAAATCAATAATAAAAGATAACACTAATGTTTCACATCTAAGTTATATAGGTGATTCAGAGCTTGGCTCGAAGGTAAATATAGGGGCAGGAACCATAACGGCAAATTATAATCCTATATCAAAAGTAAAGAGCAAAACGATAATAAAAGACGGAGCAAATACCGGTTCAAATTCGGTATTGGTTGCACCTGTTACTATAAATGAGATGGCATCGGTTGCCGCAGGAAGTGTAATAACAAAAGATGTTGAAGCATATTCACTTGCTATAACAAGAACACCAATGAAAGTATTTTCTGATTGGGTAAAGAAAAAAATTGAACAATATTCAGGAGTAAATAAATGATGGAATTAGAACTTGCATTTCCGCAAGGAACAAAAACAATAAATCCGACACATGACATTAAATTATTTGCCGGTCGCTCAAACATGCAATTAGCAGAAGAAATAGCTCAATATTTAGGTACAACGGTCGGACCTATGATTGTAAAGAATTTTGCAGACGGAGAAATATATGTTCAAGTACAGGAAAGTATAAGAGGAGATGATGTATTCATAGTTCAACCTGTTTGTAATCCTGTAAATGAAAATTTAATGGAATTATTAATAATAATAGATGCATTTAAACGTGCCAGTGCAAAATCAATAACTGCGGTAATTCCGTATTACGGATATGCACGACAAGACAGAAAAACATCCGGAAGAGAAGCGATTACTGCAAAACTTGTTGCTGATTTATTAACAACTGCAGGTGCTGACAGAATTTTAGCAATGGATTTACATACGGGGCAAATTCAAGGTTTCTTTAAAATCCTTGTTGACCACATTTATG
>CANQOM010000003.1 GCA_947625445.1 Candidatus Gastranaerophilales bacterium | reverse complement strand
TTTCCGCCTCTTGCATTATTTAATTGTCTTCTTAATGCCATATGCATTACGTGCAAATTCGGCTCTACTCCAAATACCTTATCATCAAGAGCAATTTGTCCGACTTGCTTTCCGCTTGTACTTAATATTGAAACTTCTTTTGTCATTTTTCTTTTTCCTTATTTTTTTGTTTTCGGTTTTAGCTTTTTCTTGGATTTTTTCTCGAAACCTTTACTCAATACCATTTATTATTTACTTTTCTTTAGTTTAGATTTCGTTATCTTCGCTTGTTTTTATTTTACTTAAGTAAAATCCTATAACCAGCTAATTCCATTTAACTCTTGATGGTACTACCGTAACTAATTTACCTTCAGGACCGGGTACTGAACCTTTTATTAAAAGTAAATTATTTTCTTTATCAACTCTTACAACGGTAAGTTTTGATATGGTAACTTTTTCATTACCCATGTTACCTGCCATTCTCTTACCTTTGATTACACGACCGGGGGTTGTACCTGCACCGATTGAACCGGGTTCTCTATGGTTTTTTGAACCATGTGCCATAGGTCCTCTTCCAAAGTTCCATCTTTTTACTGTTCCTTGGAATCCTTTTCCGATTGATGTTCCTGTTACATCTACTTTTGTTCCTTCTGATAATACACTTAAATCAATCGCTTGACCTACTTGGTAGTTTTCAGGATTATCCAATCTGAATTCTTGTAAGTGTCTGAAATTTTCAAGTCCGTTTTTCTTAAAGTGACCGATTTGTGCTTTTGTTAAATGCTTTTCTTTTGCAGGTTCAACACCTACTTGAATTGCATTATAACCGTCTGAATCGATTGTTTTTACTTGTGTTACTGTTAACGGATCAACTTTTATAACTGTTACGGGAATTGCAAGTCCTTGTTCATCAAATACTTGTGTCATCCCAAGTTTTTTACCTATTACTCCCAGTGTCATATTTCACCTTTCTTTTGTGAGCGCTACGTTCTACTGCTTGCCTCGTAGATCACATTCAATTTATTAAGGAGTTTCCTCTATTAAATTGTCTGTGTATTCTTTTTTATTGTCTTTAATTTCCTTTCTTTCGAGCCTGCTTTTACTTCGGCTCTCACTTCATCAAACTCGCTCGCTTTCGCTCGACTACGTTCTACGAAAATTAAAGTTTAACTTCGATATCTACTCCGGCAGGCAAATCCATTCTTGTTAATTCTTCTGTTGTTTGTGACGTCGGATCATAAATATCTATTATTCTTTTGTGTATTCTCATCTCAAAATGTTCTCTTGACTTCTTGTCTACGTGAGGTGAGCGGAGTACACAATATAATCTTCTTTTAGTTGGCAAAGGAACAGGTCCTGCTACTCTTGCATCTGTTCTCTTTACTACTTCTACAATCTTACTTGCAGATAAGTCGATTAATTTATGGTCGTAAGCTTTCAAACAAACTCTTATTCTTTGTTGCTTGCTTTCGTTCATTTCCACTTCCTTTTGTCTTATGGCTTTTTCTTTTAAACTTTTTACAGTTCTCAGTACATCTAAATTTATATTAAACATATTCTCTCGTCAACAAGTATTTTTTTATTTTTTATTTTTTTCTTAATATTTCTTTATTTTTTCTTTTTTTTCTTGACTTATTTAAAAAAATTTATCAATGCGGTTTAATCTGGTATCGCACTGTTTTGCCAAATAATTATGTATGTTTAATTTAACCCGGTGCCGCAACTTAAGGCGTACCACTAAAAATTTACTCGGATATAATTAAATATTCTGATATAATATTAATATGTCTTTATAAATATTTATCTTATAATAGATTTTGAGTGAGTTTAGGGAAATAATGATTCAATTTGTTCTTGTATCTGATAATAGTTCTACAATAAAAGAATTTGAAAATTATTCTATTAATTATTCTTACAATATTATTTTTGCCAAAAGTGAATCAGAAACTGAAGAATTAGTTCAAAATGACTCTTCTCATATTTTTATTTTTGATTCCGAGTCTATAAATATAAATATTATTGATTTAATCAGAAAACTAAAACTTTTAATGCAATCTAAAGATATACGTTCTGTTATTCTTTTGGAAGAAAATAATCCTAATTATGATATTTTAAAATATGTTAATGCTTATATTACTAGACCTATAAATTATGAATTATTTTCTGCAACAATTAATTCCAACCTCCAACTTTGTGAAACATTCAGAGTTTTGTCAAAAAATAATAATGAATTAGCAAAAAGCTTATATCAATTAAATGTTTTATATAACACAAGTACTCAATTAGCCGGTTCTCTTGATAAAACTAATCTTATTGAGATTATGACAGACGGACTTGAACAAAGTTTATCTTTATCTTTATGTTATGCTCTTATTCTTAATGAAGTTAATGATATTAAACTTATTATAAAATCCTTATTTCCCATATCAGTCAGATTAGAAAATGCTATTAAATTAAGGGCGCTTTTAAATTATAAAAATTTATTTTCCATTAATCCCCAAGCTGATGATATTGAGGTGATTAAATATAATAAAGATAAGTACGGCGAATATGATTTAAATATTTTTGGATATGATAATTTATTTGCACCAATTAATATAAATAATAAATTTTACGGAATTATTGAAGTTTTCAGAGAACAAGATTTTGTGCCGGATGATACAAAATGTTTTACAACTCTTATCAAGCAAGTATCCTTACCTCTTGAAAGTGCTATTTTATATGAAGAAATAAAGGATACCAATATTAAACTTGAAAAACTTGAAAGATTAAAGTCAGAATTTATTTCTATAGTATCTCATGAATTAAGAACGCCTTTAACTTCTATCAACAGTGCACTTGATATAATTTTAAAAGGTACAACGGGTGAAGTTAATGAAGCCATGGGCAAATTTTTAAATCTTGCTAAACGTAATGTAACAAGACTTTCCGCTATTATTTATGATTTACTTGATTTGTCCAGAATTGAAGCAGGGAAAATGGAATTTAGGTTTGAAAAAGCCAATATTAATTTAACTGCTGAACTTGTTAAAAATACGCTTGAAAGTCTTGCAAAAGAACAAAATATTATTATTGAAACGAATCTTGATAATTCGTTAGGACTTGTTTTTATTGATACTCAAAGAATGGAGCAAGTTTTAACAAATCTTATTTCTAACGCAATAAAGTTTACTAAAGAAAATGGTAAAATTGAAGTCAGAAGTACAAAAATAACAAAAGACGATATTAGAAAAAATCCGTTTTTTGAATCATTACCTCAAGAAATGAGTGATGAATATGTTCAAATATCTGTAAAAGATAACGGTATAGGTATTGCGAAAGAAAATTGGAATAAAGTTTTTGAACAATTTAAACAAATTGAAAATTCTCTCTCAAGAAAAGTAGGAGGTTCAGGGCTGGGACTTCCTATCGCAAAAAGACTTATGGATGCTCATAAGGGGTTTATCTGGCTTGATAGTGAAGTAAATAAAGGTTCAACTTTTTATTTGGCAATTCCCATTATGAATGAAAAAGAAATTTTCAAACATTCTTTAGAACAAGATATTCAAAAAGCAAAACAAGACAGGCTTAATATATCTTTAATTTCTTTCAGAGAAAATTTTATTGAAGGAAAATCTTTTATTGATAAGATTGTTTCTGAAGATATTATAAGAAAAAATAATATTTTCAAAGAACTTTTTTATACTGAAAACGGTAAAAAATATTATTTTATGTATTCTGTTGATATAGATTCTTTTGTTTTTGACTTTGAAGTGAGAAAAATTCAGGCTTATATAAAAGAAAATTCTACATATTATCAGGAATGTGATATAGTATACTTATCGGCTTTGTATCCTAAAGATGCCGAAAATACCAACGAATTAATAAAAAAAGTCAGTGATTTTTCTCAAAAGGGGATATAAATGAAGAAAATATTAATAGTTGATGATGAAGCGGATATTATTGAAATATTACAATTTGTATTGGAATCCCAAGGTTTTAATTGTATTACCGCTATGGATGGTGAAGAAGGACTTAAACTCGCAAGAGAAGCCAATCCGGACTTAATTATTCTTGATGTTATGATGCCTAAAATTAACGGTTATAAAATAAGCCGTCTTTTAAAATATGATAATAAATATAAAAATATCCCGATTTTAATGATTACTGCTCGGTCTCAAGAAGAAGACAAGATTATCGGAGAAGAAACAGGTGCCGATGAATACATAACAAAACCTTTTAATGTCGATTTCGTTGTTGAAAAAGTTAAAAAATATTTAGGATAATTTTATTAATGGAACTTGTAACAAATAAAACTCTTGAAAAATTAAAATATGATTTAGTTCGTGATGGGCTTGTGAGTTTTGAAGATATTGAAAAAGCCGCTGAACTTGCATCATCTCAAAATGTTAATATCGGCACTATACTTATTAAGTCAAATTTGATTACCGAAGAAGTTTTATTAAAATTTTTGGAAACCAAATTACATATACCTTATCTTGATTTAAAGGACTATACTCCTGATATTTCGTGTATGTCATATATAAATTTTAACGATGCACGAAAATATAAAATAATTCCGTTATTTAAAATAGAAAATGTTTTGACTGTTGCAATGGCAGACCCTTTAGATTTATTTGCCATAGACAAAATAGTGGAAAAAACCGGTTGTGACATTGAACCTGTTGTTTCTGCCGAATCGTTGGTAATAAAAAAAATTGAAGAATATTACGGCAGTGAAGCTTCAGTAGGTCAAATTAATATCGAAAATACGGAAAATAAATATGACTGGCAAGAAGAATTACACAACGATGTACTTTCTGATGAACATATACAAATTTTGATTAGGGCTATATTAAAACAAGCTATTTTAAGTAACGTCCATGAAATGTTTTTTGAACATGTTAAAGAAGGTTTAAGCGTTAACTTTAGACAGGGAACGGAAATCATTAATACGGGTCAAATACCTTCAGTATTAGTTGTTCCTTTTTTATCAAAGCTAAAAACTTTATCATCTTTGGATGCAAATGTTTGTGAATTACCTCAACTCGGTAAATTAATTTTTAAAGTTGAGGATTTAACCTTAACGGCCAGTATTTGTGCCTTCCCTACAATTAACGGAGAAAGAATATCTTTAAAAATATATAAACCGCCTAAAAAACTTGAAGAAATCGGATTTAAAGAAAATCAAATTAATATATTAAAAAATGCTTGTACATTACCCGGTATTATCATGGTTTGTGGTGCTTCACTTGCAGGTAAAACTCATATTATTTATTCTTTACTTAATGATATTTCAAGTCCTCAAAAAAATATAATGACTATAGAATCAATATCTAAGTATAATCTTGAAAATGTTAATCAATGTGAACTTAATGAAAATATCGGTTTTAATATAGACAAAGCTATGCGATTTATTGAATTTCAAGCTCCGGATATAATTTATTTTGAAGGAATTACTTCTAAATCTGCTTTGGATTATTTCAGTTCTTTGGTATTCAAAAATAAAATATTAATTACAGAATTTCTTGCAGATAATATGGCTGATTTAAACAAAAAACTCTCTTATATTGACTTTGAGATGTTTAAACCCCTGATATCCTGCATTATTTTTGTTCATAATCAATCAAGAATTGAAGTATTTGATAAAAATGATTTAATTAAATTTATAAATTAGAATTTAATCCGGTGTCTAAACATTGCGCTCTTCGTCTTAAAATTGCTTGTGCATGGTCATACCGCTCTTTGGGCTTTTTATAAAATCTTACTCGAACATTGTAAAAATATATTAACTTACATAATTTATAATAGTAAAAATTTTCATGTTCTGTTTTGTTACATGTAAAATTCGTTCAAAAATTATTTAATAAGTCTGTAACGTAATAAAAATAGTATGTCATGTAGGAAATAAGGTATGAAAATATCAAAAATATCATATAATCAGGTTAATATAAATAATATTCAGAGAATAAAAAAAACAACATTTCAAGATAATAAAATTCAATATAGCAGTAATGTTACAACACCAATAAATTCGTATAAAGGTGTTGATTTAGTTTCTTTTAAATCAGGTAATTTTGAACAAACAATAAATGATAATTATTTTAAGCTACCAAAAGGATGTACGCCTGATGATTTTCAAATAAAAGCAGCACAAAGCCTTTATAACGGTAATCATGTAATAACAGAAGCTCCTACCGGTATCGGTAAAACCGCAATAGGTTGTTATGTAATATCTAAAAATCTGGCAGATAATAAAAAAACTATTTATACTACACCATTAAAAGCTTTAAGTAACCAAAAATTATCAGAATTTCAAAAAATATACGGTCAAGAAAATGTCGGTATTATGACTGGTGACAGAAGGTTAAATCCTAATGCACCCATAATAGTTATGACTACAGAAGTATACAGAAATATGGCATTAGCTAATATGTATGAAAATAATAACCCTATTATGAAAGATGTAGGCACTGTTATATTTGATGAAATGCACTTTATGGATGATGAAGACAGAGGTAAAATCTGGGAAGAATCCGTTATGTATACTCCTGAAAATATTCAAATGCTGGGATTAAGTGCAACAATAGGAAATTCTAAAGATTTAAATAATTGGATTAATGATATAAAAAATAAAAAATCAGATTTAATTAGTGTCGGAGAAGAAGCAAGACCCGTACCTTTGCTTTTTGAAAATTTTGAAACAAGTTCATACATTGATGAAGAAAAACGTATAAAAAATGCTAATAAAAAAGGTAAATCCGTTAACTTCCCCGATAAAATGAAACGTCCTGAACTAAGTGACTACAAAAACGTATTAAATGTTTTGAAAAAAGAAGGCAGACTTCCTGCAATTTTCTTTGTATTCAGTAAGAAATTTTCACGTGAAATATTGGATTATCTTCAATTAGAAGGCCCTGATTTAACAACAAGAGATGAGAAAAAAGAAATAAGTAAAATAATTGAAGAATACAATCAAAAAAACTATTTAGGTACCGATTTAAATATCAGAGCATTAGAAAAGGGTTATGCGGTTCACAATGCCGGGATACTTCCGGAACAAAAAGAGTTAATTGAAGAACTTTTTCAAAAAAAATTGGTTAAAGTTGTAATTGCAACAGAAACACTTGCAGCCGGTATAAATATGCCTGCCAAAACGGTTCTTTTATCACGTCCTTATAAACCTACAAGCAATTTAGAAGGCATGAAAATAAGCAGAAATGAAGCAGTTTTAACTCCTAACGAATTTAAACAGATGTCAGGACGTGCCGGAAGACGTGGTATTGATGAAAAAGGTTATGTCTATACTATGTTGGCTAATAAAGATTCGGAATTGGAATTTAATGAATTAAAAAATTCAGAATGCAACCCAATCAGAAGCAAATATTCTCCCGATTATTCATTTTTATCCGGTTATTATAAATACAATCCTTATGAAGAAGAATTAAAATATATATTCGAAAAATCTTTTAACGCATTCAGTAATGATGATAAAATTCGGAAACAAAATATATCAAATTTAATGGATTTGGCTCAAAAGAGAACAAATGTTCTTACAGACAGAGGATTTCTAACTAATAATGAAGGATTTATTCATCCTTCCAAAAAAGGTCTAATGGCATCCGCTATTAAAGGTTATGACACATTAAGCCTTATTGAAACAATAGAAAATGGAGATTTAAAAGGAATATCTCCTGAAGGATTAGCCGCTTTTGCAGGTTTAGTGGCAAACCCGGCTGATTACAAAGATACTGTTATATATCCGGGAGAAAAATTTAATAATATTTTTGCACAAAATACAAACAGTATTTTTAAAGTATATGATTATCTTCAAAAATCTATATCGGAGATTCTTGAACAATTCGGTTATAAATTTGAAGATTTTAATAATCTTCAAGAAATGCTTGATTTTGCCGATAACATTACAAAACCTGATAAATCATTTTATGATATAAAAATGGAACTTTATATTATTGATTCTCAAATTAAAAAATTAAAAACTATCAATTCTCCCCGCAAAAATATTTCGCCTGAAGATGTTTATAAAGTTTTAAAACAAGAACATACAATTTCTTCTGCAACACTTGAAAATACTATAGAAAAAGTTGAACACTATAAAAAGAAAAATAATATTAAAGACTTTGAAGCTTATATTAATTCCTTAAAAGAGAAAATTGAATCTTTAAAATCATCTAATAATAATAAAAAAGCACAAAAAAGAAATGAAAGAGAAATAGAAGATTTAACAAAAGAAATTGATACTGCTATTGTTATGAGCTATCTCGATAACAATCTCTATAATGTTATAGGTGAAAACTATAAATTTACAAAACAACATTCATTAAAAAAATTAGAAACAGAATATAGCGCATTAAATGATGAATATTTAAGACTAACACAAAAAGATAAACTAACGGGTCAAATAAAAGGTATGATGGGTATTGAAAATTATGCCGTTAAAAATAATTTTGATATGGAAGATGAACAAAATCAAGATATATTACCAAACTCGTTAAACCAATTCTTAAAGAATACAGAATCCGTAAACTTGACAGAACAAGCAAATCTGCTGGAAACTCACATGCCTGAATATGGTTTATCATCACCAACAATGTTGTACCATTGGGCAAGAATGAACAAAATTAATCCCGACGGCATTTCTAACTGGAAAATTTTCTTAAAATTATTTTCAAATGATAATGATGAAGGAAGTGTTTATAAGAAAATAACTCAAACGGCTGATTTATTAAGTCAAATAAAAGAAATAGCTTTTGTAGGTATTAAAGAATCACAAGACCCTTACGAACGTAAGTATTATGAAGATTTAAAAAATACTGCAATTGAAGCAAAAAAACTTATAATTAATGACCCTGTTCATTTATAATTTATTAATAACAAATCTTAATGTATGCTAAGACAGGGATTGAAATTAAGACAAAAATATGTTACAATTGTAGTATAAAGGAATATGACTATGTATCTACAAGCGGAACAAAAAATATTTTGTTTCGGGGAAATAGCCTACAAACTGGGTTTATTAATAATGGCGACGGCTATTTTCTACACACTGAGTATGCCGCTTGGAAATGCAAGTGAAACTATAAATGTTATCAAGGGTTATATACAAGAAAATACTATATTAAAAGAGCATTCGAATGCTCTTTTTTTACGGGAAAAATGGATGAAAGAAATAAAAGAAAAATATCCTCAATATAAAATTAATGAAATATCACAGGGTGTAATTTATGTAGGTATGGTAAAATATATAAATTCCCGCAGAGTAAAAGTTAATGTAGCAGAAATAAACAGAGAAATAAATTCCAATATTGAAGTAATACCTATGAATGCATCAGTGAAAATGCATTCAAGAGCAAGTATAAATAAGATAATAAAAGATAAGCAAGCACTGGTTGCCATTAACGGAACATATTTCAAACCCAATACAGGTACGCCTTTAGGAACATTAGTTATAAATAATGAAATAATATCAGGTCCTATATATAAAAGAGCAGCTTTCGGCATTACTAAAACAGGATATAAAACAGAAAGATTAGGATTCTTTGGAAGTATAATTAAAGGTGGAAAAAAGATTAGCATAGACAATATAAACCAACCAAGAATGCTATTTTCAAATGTATTAATATATACAAATAAATGGGGAGTGAAATCTCCGATTACAAAACCCGGAAGTAAACATATTTCAATCAAAAACGGTAAAGTTATAGCAGAGTCAGATAATTCTTTAATAATTCCTAATGGCGGGTATGTAATATCAGGTCCTAAAGATAAATTAGAAGAAATTAAAACGGGAGATAAAGTAGAAATTAATTATTCATTAACTCCCAATTGGGAAGATGCACAACACATAATAAGCGGCGGTCCATATTTAATGAAAAACGGTGAAATATTTATTGATACCGTTAACGAAAAATTAACATCCATTGCGGGAAGAAATCCAAGAACTGCAATAGGATATACAAAAGACAATATTTTAATAATAGTAACAATTGACGGAAGAAAAGAAGGAAGTTCAGGAGTTACAATAACCGAACTTGCAAAAATAATGAAAGATTTAGGATGTTACGAAGCAATAAATCTAGACGGAGGTAGTTCTACAGTAATGTATGCCGGAGGATATACTTATAAAGGAACTTCATCAAACTATCCTGCAATGGTCAGTAACGCCTTAGTTGTAAGAACAAAAGTTTAATATACTTTTAAACAATCTTGAAATATTAAAAAAAAAATATTAAAATCAGGATATGAAAAAACAAGTTATTGCTTATGTTCATTCTCATTGGGATAGAGAATGGTATAGAGAATTTGAAGAATTTAGATTAAGACTGATTGAAGTTTTTGATAAAGTATTAAATATGCTTGAAAATGGTGAACTTCCTTGTTTTTACTTTGACGGACAAACTGCTGCGCTTGAAGATTATCTTGAAATAAGAAACGAAAAATTACCGTTAATAAAAAAACTAATAAAAGAAAAAAAACTTAGAATAGGTCCTTTTTATTGTTCAAGCGACAGTTTTTTGGTATCGGGAAAGTGTTTAAAAAAGAATCTTGAGTTAGGTTTAAAGTATTCACACAAAATGGGCGAAACTGACTTTATAGGTTATATCGCAGACAGTTTCGGTCATAGTGAAGGAATAATAGAATTATTAAAAACTTTTAATATAGATAAGGCTATGCTTTGGCGTGGGTTGGGTGATTTAAATGCAGATCTGAATTGGAACGGAATTAAAGTAACAAACCTTATACAAGGCTACTTTCAAGATTTTTTAAGTTTAGATTCGTCTGTTGAGAAAAAAGCTGAATTACTAAAAAAATATTTAGATAAAATTTCACTTAAAAGTTCAGATTATATTTTACTTCCGATAGGTGCCGACCATCTGGCAGTGCCAAATGGATTAGAAAAAGACATAAAAAAACTAAATAAAATATATAAAGACTATAAAATAACTATTGCAACACCGTTTGAATATTTTAATAAAATAACATCAAGACAAAAAGTAAAAGGTGAGTTTTTAGAAAATAATTTAAATTTTATTTTACCAGGAGTATATTCTTCAAGGATACCGACAAAACAAGCAAATGCAAAATCTCAATGGCTTTTAACAGAAATTGCAGAACCTTTAGCTGAAATAGGAAATAAATATTTCGGAACTAAAGACTATAAAAGTGAATTAGAATATGCATATAAGACTCTTATAAAAAATCATGCTCACGATAGTATCTATGGTTGTAGTACTGATAAAGTTAATGATGAAGTAATGATGAGGTTTGAAAAAGTTAATTCCGTATCTAACGGAATTATAAAAAGAGTAATAAGAGACATATCAACTCCTAACGGAAAACTAGCAGTTATAAACCTTGGAAATTATAAATATTCAGGTATTGTTAGACTTATAACAGATAAAAAATTAAATATGCCAAAATTCAAAACCATAAAAGGTTTTACTGATGAAAAATTATACAATATAAACGAAATACCAATAACAGAAGATTACACTACTCTAAATGAATATTTGATTGATGTTAAAGATTTACCTAAAATGTCTTTAACTCAAATTACTGAAAAAAACTTATGTACGGATAAAAACTTAAAATTCGGAAAAAATTTCATAGAAAACAAATATATAAAACTTGAAATAAAAAACAAAACAATATCAGTAACTGATAAAATGACAGGTGACACATATAATAATTTTATAGAAATAACAGATTTTGCAGATATAGGTGACAGTTATAACTTTGGACCTTTAAAAGGAGATTATCCGATAAAAGCTAAGTTAAAAAGTGTAAAATTAAAAACATCAAACAATGTTATGTTATGTTTAGAGCTTATTTATAAAATTGATATCCCTGCAAAATCAAATAAAAAAGGAAGAAGCAAAAAAGTATTAAAACATACCTTAAAATTAAACGCAATATTATACAATCAATCAAAATACTTAGAATTTAAAGCAGATTGGACAAATAAAAGTAAAGACCACATATTAAAAATAGGTTTTAATCTAAATGAAAAAATTTATACAACAATAAATGAAGATTTATTTACGGTTCAAAAACGTTGTTTTAATCCTGATTTTGATATATATAAACATATTCCCGCTCAAAGAGGTAAAGAAATTAAGCCAAATACATCTCCTATGCAAAGATTTATGAGTACACAAAATTTTACCTTGATAACAAAAGGACTAAATGAATATGAGATTATAAAAAATAGTGTAAATTTAACATTATTAAGGTCTACAGGTATAATATCAAACCCTCAAAATCCGACAAGAGGCACTCCGGCAGGTCCTCCAATTGAAACACCACAACTTCAGTGTTTAGGAAAGCAAAGCGATGAATTTATAATTGCATTTACCAACAAAATTGATAAAATTTATGAACTTACTTATGAATTTTATAACCCTTGTATAGCATTATTTACAAACAAAGTACTCAAGCTTGTTTAAAATTTCACAGATTGTAATAAAAGAGTAAAAAAGTTGATTTTAGTGTATATTCAATATACTATTTTAAAGAGGAATTAAAATAATTAGGATAGTTAGGGAAATTTAGAATAAAGTTTCTTGCTTTTGGAGGAAAAAGATGTCAAAAAGACGTGTAGTTGTAACAGGCATGGGGTGTGTAACACCATATGGAATAGGTGTTGATACACTATGGGAAAATTTAATTAACGCCAAAAGCGGAATAAAAGAACACAATTTAGACAAAGAAAAACATTTAGTAAAAGTAGCTGGACAAGTACCTGCTGACATTAATACCGATTCTTATTTAGATGCAAAAGAAGCAAAAAGATTGGATAAAAGTATAATATATGCGGTGATAGCAGCTGAAGAAGCTTTAAGAGATTCAAAATTAAATTTAGAAGAAGATGATTTAACAAGAATAGGTACAATAGTATCAACTGCCGCAGGAGGACTTGTTGTAGTAACAACCGGTTACAAAGAAATGCTTAACAGGGGATTTCATAAATGTTCACCATTTACAGTACCAATGATGATAGCAAATATGGCATCAGGCAAAATAACAATAAAATACGGTTTAAGAGGACCAAGTAAAGCGGTATTGTCAGCTTGTGCAACAGGAGCACATTCAGTAGGAGACAGTTACAGAACAATTCAATGCGGAGATGCTGATATAATGTTTGCAGGCGGTGCCGAATCAAGTGTTTGTGATTTTGGAATAGGTGCATTTACCAGTGCAAGAACACTTTCAAAAAGTACAAGACCTCCTGAAGAGGTTTCAAGACCGTACGATAAAGACAGAGACGGTTTTGTGTTATCAGAAGGCGGAGCAGTATTGATATTAGAAGAGAGAGAACATGCACTAAAACGTGGTGCAAAAATATATGCGGAGCTAACAGGATACGGACAAAGTTCTGATGCATATGATATGGTAGCTCCTGATCCGGAAGGAAGAGGCGCTGAACTTGCAATAAGAAACTGTTTAAAAGAAGCTCAAAAGCAACCTGAAGACATTGATTACATAAACATGCACGGAACAAGCACACACCTTGGAGATTTAGCTGAATCTAAAACAGTTGCAAGAGTATTCGGAGAGAGAAAAACTAATACAAACTTATCTGTAAGTTCAACAAAATCTATGACAGGTCATATGCTTGGAGCTGCAGGAAGTACAGAAGCAATTATTACAGTAAAAACCATAACAGAAGGTATAGTTCCTCCAACTATTAATATTGTTAACCTTGACCCAGAAGTTGCCGATTTGGATTATGTTCCCAATAAAGCAAAAGAAAAAGATGTAAAAGTTGCACTTTCTAATTCTTTCGGGTTCGGCGGGCATAATGCGGTATTAATGTTTGAAAAACCTTAATTTTTAAAGGTTACAAACAAATCTTTCAATTCTTTATAGTATCCGGAATTAAGAAGTTCTAAAAATCTGTCGCAAGTATTAGGGGCAACCGTTGAAATTGTTTCGGGATGAGTAAAATATCCCTGAACAAATCTTGCAAATAATTCAGTAGGTTTGTTGTAATACTTATTTAATTTATTGATTCTTCGAGTAAGTTTTGATTGTTTACGCATTAACGAACATAGTTTTATATATATCTGAAATGCTCTTGGCATATCAGGAAAATCTTTTTCAAGGTTTTTTACTGTTAAAATTTTTTCTTTTTTAAAAAAGAAACCTTTTACAATCCTTATTGCATCATATTTAACAAGATATTTTGCATCGGAATTTTTTATATATCTTTCAAACTCATTAAATTTTTTAGAACGCAGAAAATCCGGATAATCGCATTTTATAGCATACTGCATACTTTTTATTGTTTTCGATACATTTTCTTTAGCATCAATAAAAGTTGTTAATCTTGAATTTTTATCAATCAAATTAGTAACATCAACAAGCTCTTTTTTTATTATTTTAATATCCGAAGTATTAAACAGATTTTCAATAGAACCGTTTGTTTTAGCAAAATTTTTATCAATTTTATAATTAATATGATGAGCAAATTCATGAACAAGAACCTCAATGGCTCTGTCATCTTTCAAAGACCGAGAAATGTCTATTCTGTTCTTTAGATAAATACCTTGATTACCACGAGCCTTAGTATTTGTTTTAACTTCTATACCTACAGATTTTAAAAAGTCTATAATATTTCTTTTAGTAATCGGTTTTGATTTATCATAGAGCATTTTAATTTTATACTCGTCATCTTTTTTCTTAAGTCTGAAAAACATTTTACTCCTATATTTTGCCTGATTTAGTATCGCAACCTTCCGTTTATGGTCTTGAAATTGCTTTTCGTTAGGCCTTTTAGCTTCTTGGGTATACCTTGTAAAAATTTACTCGGACATAGAAAAATTATAGCTTATTTTAAAAAAATATAAAACAAATTATGCTTTCAGTTCACTTTTAAATAAAGAATCATGTGTTTCAATATATTTAGAAGCGCTATTGGCAGCAATTGCCCCATCAGATGCAGCCGTTATAACCTGTCTTAAAGGTGTATTTCTCACATCCCCTGCAGCAAAAACTCCTTCTTGTGAAGTCTGCATGTTAACATCAGTTTCAATAAATCCGTTTTGATTTTGTTTTAACTGTGCATTAAATCCGTCAGTATTAGGACTAAGCCCGATATATGGGAAAACACCATCTACCTCAATTTCCTTTATTGTATTAGTATTTAAATCATTTAAAATAAGCTTTTCCACTTTATTTGTACCTTTTATTTCAATAGGTATAGCACAAAGTATAAACTCAAGCTTAGGATTAACGGAAGCACGCTCACAAACGAGCTTTTCAGCTCTTAAACCTTCTCTTCTGTGGATAATGTATACTTTTTTAGCAAATTTAGTTAAATAAAGCGCCTCTTCAAGTGCAGAATTACCACCACCAATAACTGCCACTACCTTATCTTTATAAAATGCTCCGTCACATATGGCACAATAGCTAACTCCTCTTGATTGAAATTCATTTTCACCTTTTATATTAAGTTTTTTAGGTTTAGCACCGGTTGCTATAATAAGAGTTTTTGATTTAAAAATTTTATCCGAAGTTTCTATTTCTTTTAACGGATTAGAAAGGTTAATATTATTAATTTCAACCATGGGAAATTTACAAACTCCGAATTTATCTGAGTGTTGTTCAAATTTTTCCATTAATTCAAATCCATTAATTAAAGAAAAACCCGGATAATTTTCAATTTCCAAATAATTTGAGGGCTGACCTCCAAACATATTTATATCAATAATAGCAGTTTTTAAGCCGGCTCTTGCGGCATATATGGAAGCAGAAAATCCTGCAGGTCCTGAACCTAAGATAATACAATCATAAAATAATTCTTCTTTATTTATCATTTCCCCTCACTCACTCCGATTAATATCCAAAAATCCCTGATATAGGGGCCCCTGAAATTTTTGTCCCCTTCACTTGAAATTCGACGTAATCTTCTTTAATAAGTTTCCCATTTTGAAAAGTTTTTATACTAATTTTATCAACCCCGGTAAAATTATCTCCATTAACTGTCAAAATAGGAGTTTCTAATGATTCTTCACCCGGAAAATAAGTTCTTTTTTCAAATTTAACCGTTCTGCCTTTAACATCATTAACCGTAATTTCAGCTCTTGCACCCGATAACGGATTCATAAGTGCTATAGTGTCACCAATTCTGGTTAAAGTCCATATATCAACACTTGTTGAATCAAATAATTGTTTATTTGTTGTTCTTGTACACACAGAAACAACTTTCCAATCACCGTATAATTCTTTAGGAACCTTATCCGTCATTGCGACAGAACCTTCTATAAGTTGACCATAGCAAGGCATACACATACACAATATCGTAAACAAACAAAATATTATCTTTCTCATAATTCTTATTTAATAATAGTTTTTAAAAAATCAAATCCGACAATAAATCAATAATAAGCACACTTTTTGAAGTATTTTAATAATAATCAAAATTTGATAAAATAATTAAAAGAACAATTTCCATAAAACAGGAAGGAAAGAGATTATGAGAAGACTTACATATCTGGGGCACAGTGCTTTTTATATAGAAAAAGATAATTACGGAATATTAATAGATCCGTTTATTTCAGGAAATCCTTCCGCTCATTTTGATTATAAAACAAAAAATATAACTTCAATTTTTGTAACACACGCTCATTTGGATCATTTAGGTGATGCTATAGAAATATCAAAAGCAAAGAACGCACCTATAATAGCGGTAGTTGAATTAGCAAATTATTGCGCATCAAAAGGATGTAAATCTGTAGGAGTAAATATAGGTGCAAAATTAAATTTTAATTGGGGCAGTGTAAGATTTTTAAATGCAGTACATTCAAGTTCAAATCATGAATTAACATATGGCGGTCTCGCATCAAGTTTACTATTTGATATAGACGGTACAACAGTATATCATGCCGGTGATACTTCATTAATGCCTGATTTTTCTATGATAGGAGAAATATATAATCCATACTATGCGTTATTACCAATAGGCGGATATTATACAATGGGGATGGAAGAAGCTGCAATAGCAGCAAAAATGCTTTGGGCATCAGAAATTATACCTATGCACTACAATACTTTCCCAAATATAAAAGCAAATGTACAAAAATTTTGTGATTTAATAGAATCACAAGGACAAAAATGTCTGCCTTTAAAGATAAATGAATATGTTGAGTTATGATAAAACAAAACCTTTAATAATGATGGTAGTTCCTACAGGATTAGGAGCAAGTATTGGCGGTTTTGCCGGTGATGCTTCTTTATATGCAAAATTATTTACCAAAGATTTTAACGTTATAGTCAATCCTAATGTAGTTAATGCCGCTTGTTTTTCAGGAATAACAGATAATATGTTATATACTGAAGGCTACATTTTAAGTAAATTTGTAAAAGGAGAAGCAGGTTTAATTCCATCAAATCATAATAAAATCGGAGTTATTTTTGATAAAGCCATATCAAAAGAAATATTAAACGTTCATATAAATACTATTAATGCGGTGAAAACAGTATACGGAATTAATATTGCCGCATATGAAATAACAGATGAAGAAGCAGGTGTTGATTTTTATACAACATTACAAGGTATATCAACAGGAAGAGTGTTTAATGAAAAAACAATTCTAAGAGCTGCTAAAAAGCTAATACAAAAAGGAATTAATGCTATAAGTGTTGTATTAAAATTTGATGAACCACCGGAAGACAATTACAAAAACGGAATAGGAGTGGATGTAATAGGTGGTGTTGAATCGGTAATTTCACATTATCTGACACGTGAAACAGGAATTATGTGTGTTCATGCTCCGGCTTTTGAAAATATTAGTATTGAAAAAGAAAAAGTTGACCCCAGAGCCGCTGCAGAATATATTACCCCCACTTTTTTACCCTGTCTTTTCTTCGCACTTAATAATTCTCCGTTATTTTCATTTAAAAATGTGGAACAGTATATAAATGTAAACAATTTAAAAGCATTAATTATGCCTTTTAATTCTTTAGGTGCATCTATTGTTATTGATGCAATAAAAAAAGGCATAAAGGTTTTTGCTATTAAAGAAAATAAAACAGTTTTAAATGTTACAAAAGACATTATTAAGAAAAATGATATAATAACTATAGAATCGTATGAAAAATGCTATGAAAAATTAAAGGATTTATTTTATGAAAAATTATAAACATGGTTTTACAATGACAGAAATATTAATTTCTTTGGTAGTTATTGGAGTTATTATTGCAGTATCAGTGCCGGCCATAAATAGGGCTACATCAACATATACATCATTAACTTACCAAGCTTATAATAATATGCAAACAATAATAAAATCGATGTGGGAAGTTAACTCTGAATCAACCATAGAAGATTTGGCCGGAAATGAACACGGAAGAGAAGATGTAATTATTGACAGATGTACATTATCTGACGGTTCAACTTGGACTTTAGGTATATTAAAACCTGATGTCCTACCCCCACCACCATCTTCTTCATCATCCTCTTCTTCATCTTCAACAACAACACCGCCTACATGTAATATTAATATTAGTACTCCAACTAATGATAATTTTAATTTTTGCGACCGTGTAGCATCAATGGCAAATATAATAGGACAAGTTAACTGTCAAAAGTTAAAAGAAGTAAGCTATACAATTAACTCTGTAGATGGCTATAAAGTACCATATATGGAATTAAATACAGAAGAACCTAACTTTGTAGCATCAAACGGACAGAGATGGTATTTTTCAAAGCGAGTAGTTGACCCTTTAGTATCTAATGATTTTGGTTTCAGACTTATAGCTATTGACCTTAACGGAAAAAGAGGTCCTAATGTATTAAGTCCGAGAAATAATGAATTAGAAGATAGTAATAAAAAGAAATTACCTGATATTGTTACATTTTTAATATTGGATAACGGAGTTATTTATCCTATAGGTGTTGCAGGTAATAACAAAAGATTAAATGATAGAACCAGTGTTAATTATTTAAACACAAGAATAAAAGCATATGCCTATAGTAAACCTTATGTAGACAATGAGAATAATCCTACACAAGATGTTAAGTGTTTATACGGTGACACAAATTTTGACCAAGCGCAACAAGAGGCTGCAATACAAGAATATCAAAGGGAGAAAGCCCAATATGAACGAGATTTAGCGGCATACCATGATGACCCTGATAACCACCCTGTACCTGTAGAACCAAAGATAAAAAACCCGGCAACACAGGAGTCTTGCAAATTCACAGTAGATTATGTGAAAAATAATAACGGAACTTCTAAAGTTGATTCTTTCAGACAAAAATTCTGCCAAGCACGTCAAGAAGAAAATCAATATTATACAAATTATTGTAGTGGAATAGGTATTGCTCAAGGATGTCCGGGAAGCAACTCTGGAACTGGTTCAGGAAGTGGTTCAGGAAGTAGTACCGGCAGTACTGAGTATGATGAGTGCTACGTAGAACCTGTAAAACCGTTATTTAGATTTAATCTTTAATAAAAATAGGATTTTATATGAAAAAAAAGAGTTTTACATTAATAGAATTAATGATTTGTTTAGCAATAATAGGAATAATATTAGGTGCTGCCATACCATCAATTAAAACTGCAGTTGCTTCATATACATCATTAACATACTATGCATTTAACTCAGTAAAAACTATGGCACAAGTAATGCGTTTATCTGATTCAATAGAAAATCGAAACAGAAATAATTTTTGGATAGATAAATGCAGTTATTCAGGTGGAACTTGGAGTAAGGGCATTATAAAACCTGATTTTAGAGGCGCTTTATCATGCAGCAATGATTATTTAGAAGGTTGTTCTTATGAAGGACAATCAGGAGAGGGTATTCAAAGCAACAATGGAATAGTATATTGTAATCCTTCACATCCAGACAGATCTTTTCCTGAAAATGATAATGATTTTAATTTTTGTAAACGTTTAACTTATATAGCAAATACATCCGGTAGAAATAATTGTGCAATAAATGATTTACAGGATGTAGGGATAACAGAAGCATCAATTGACGGTTATGCCGTACCATATATAACCTCATTTAATCCTGATAATTATAATTTTGTAACCACAAACGGACAAAGGTGGTACATTTCAAGAAGACACTTTGATAATCATGTATCAGAAGATTTTGGTTTCAGGCTTATAGCTATTGACCTTAACGGCAAAAGAGGTCCTAATGTATTAAGCCCAAGACACAATGAAACAAGTGACAATAACAGACAATTTTTACCAGATATTATAACATTTTTAGTTCTTGATACAGGTGATGTTTTCCCTATAGGAGCTGCGGGAAATAATGTAAGAGACGGTAATAAATATGTTAATTATTTAAATTCAAGAGCAATAGGATATAACTATTCATCGGGTAGAGGCACTAATGCTAACAGAATGTGTATGTATGAAGATGGAAAACGACAATGTGCTTTTACAATAGAAGCATTATTAAATAGTAATAGCAGTGGACAACCTGCAGGCAACGTTGGTTCATACAGGTATAAATTCTGTCAGGCAGGAAATACTACTATGTTATCAAATTATTGCACAGGCTATCGTTCAAGAAGTCAAGGCATGCCTGAAGCTCGTTGTCCCGGAGGTATAGGACCAAAAGATTTTGATGAATGTTTAGTAGAACCTGTAAAACCATTATTCAGATTTAATCTGTAATTAAACGTGAATTTATATAAAATGTTATGATTGAGCAATTCTGAAACGATGAGCTGCTGAAACAAATTCAGAATTACAGATATAAATAAAGTCAGCATGATAAAAAAATAAAATGAAATTGAAAACCATATATGTAGCTTTATAGGTTCTCTTACTAAGGCAATATCAAAACGAGCGTCGCTTAGCGAGTTCCTGCCGAAGTTAGAGAAGCATAAAGCGTAATATCAGGTTTGATATTTCATTTTTTTTTATTCTTTACATATTCAAAAACATTGAGATGCTAAAACAAGTTCAGCATAATAGATATAAATAAATTTAACAAGACAGAAAATAATTCTGCATAACACAAGTTTACTTTTTATATTTATTCAATATAAAATTTTTTGCTTCTAATTTTGTATTAACATCCCCTGAAATTTGAGCTTCTTTTAATTCATTTATTATTACACCCAATAACGGACCTTGTTCGATATTAAGTAATTCCATAATATCTCTGCCGTCAAGAAGTTTTTCTAATGGTTTAATATCTTTTCTTATAGTAAAATAGTTATTTAAAAGGGTTTTAAGATTATTGATATTATCATCAATCATTTTTTGAGAAACTTTTTCACCTCTTGCCGAAAGTCTGTCAGCCATAGCAAGTAATATTACATCAATTACAACACCATCCATCTTTCTATAAAACTTTATAAACGCTTTATCACTAACATCAGGGGCTGACACCATACTTGAAGGATATATATGATATTTTATAAGTGTTTTAATATAATCAATTTGTTTTTTTGAAAATTTCAAATCTTTCAAAATAGGAATAACAAGTTTAGAACCTATTTCATCATGTTTAATAAATCTATGTCTGCCTGTTTCTTCTTCTATAGTCCAACATGACGGTTTACCGATATCATGTAAAAAGGCGGCAAGTTTTAAAAATCCGATTTCTTTTACTCCGCCAAATCTTCTTGAATTAAGATAATCTTTTATTTCAGAAGCTGAATTTTCATATATAATTTGAATTTGACGTACGGTTTCTATTAAATGATGTAATAAATCTAAGTGATGATGAGAATTAGAAGGGATTTTTTTCACCTCTTTATATATTGGGAATAACTCTTCCAATAACCCTGTTTCATCCATTTTTAGCAAGGCAAGGTCAGTATATTTTCCTTCAAACAATTTTATTAGTTCAGTATTTATACGTTCTTTTGCAGGTTCATTTATTCTTGTTAATAATTCTTTTGTTATTCCAATCAAAGAGGTATCTATTTCAAAACCGGTCATTGAATAAAATCTGTATATTCTCAATATTCTTAAAGAATCCTCTTCAAAATTTTTTTTACTGATTCCTTTTATTTTTTTATTTTTTATATCCTCTATTCCACCTGTTAAATCAATAAATTTATGATTATTCAAATCATAAGAAATAGCATTTATTGTTAAATCTCGTCTTAAAATATCTTTTTCAAAATTATTTTCAACAGGAGAAGTTATATCAATATAATTCTCTTTATCATTTAATACAATACGGTATATTTTATTAATATTATCAAGTTCTATAAAATGTGCATTAAGTTCAATTGAAAGATTATATGCAAATTGTCTAATATCGTCACAACAAATAATTAAATCTCTATCAAAAGAAGTCTTATCCATAAGAATATCACGTAAAAACCCGCCTACAACATAAGCATGAACGCCGTTAATAAATGGCATAATTTGTTTTATAACATTATCATTCTCAATTTGTTCAATATATTTATCCATGATTAATACCATTTAAAACCGACGTTAAAGCAGCAACAAGAGCTGTATCAGCTCTATAAATTAATTTACCTAAAGTTATTAATGGTAAATTATTTTCTTTAAAAAACTGAAATTCTTCTTGTGAAAATCCGCCCTCAGGACCTATTACAACCAAAATTGTTTTTGCTTTATCTATTTTATTCTCTTTGATGTAATCAAAAAAATCTATATCACAATGACTTTCAGCAAAAATAATAATTTGTTCAAACTTAAGAATATCCTTTAAATATGCCATATTAAAAACTTTTGGTATATCAGCTCTTTCACACTGTTTAACCGATTCAAGAACAATCTTTTTCCATTTGTCTATTTTATTTTTTATGACCGATTCTTTAACCGAACAATTATCAGTATATAAAGGTATAATACCTTTCACACCAAGCTCTGTTGCCTTCTGTATTGAACTAATTTGCGCATCAGAATTTAATACACTTATTGCCGCATACAGTTGAATGTCTAATTTTCTTTCGGATTTATATTCTTTTTTTACACTACACAAAAAATAATCAGTATTAATATCTTTTATAACAGTTTCATATTGAATTTCATTTTCATCAAGAAATTTAAGCGATTCACCTTTTCTTTTGCGCATAACTTTTATTATGTGCTTATATAAATCTTTATCTTCAATTTTAATTGTTTTTTCGTTTATACACTCTGATTTTATTAAAAATTGCGGCATAATATAACCTCTTTTCCATTATACATGCTTTACATAATTAATGTAAAATTATATCATTAAATTATGATTGAAATTTCAACAAAAACTATTAATGAAGCAATATATAAATTATGTTATGAAGCAAATATTTGTTTAGATAACAGAATTTATTCCAAAATTTTAAATGCATATAATTATTGTGAAGACGGATATGAAAAATATATATTAAAAAATATTTTGATAAATGCCAAAATAGCCTATGAAAAAAAATTGCCCTTATGTCAAGATTCAGGTCAAGTAATAGTTTTCGTTGAAATAGGTCAAAACATAAATTTAACGGGGAATTTTATAGAAGATGAAATAAATTCTGCAGTAGAAAAATGTTACAGTGAAAATTTTTTCAGAAAATCAACGGTAAAAAATGCACTGTTTGACAGAACAAATACAAAAACAAATACACCCGTTATTATTCATACTAAATTTATAAAAGAAAATGAAGTAAGATTAAAAGTATTAATAAAAGGAGCAGGTTCTGAAAATAAAACCGGATTAATTATGATGCTTCCGTCTTCTTCCGAAGATGAAGTAGTTAAAGCTATTTCTGACATGATTATTAAAACAGGCACAAGTGCATGTCCTCCTATGTTTATAGGAATTGCCATTGGTGCAACATCTGAAAAAAGTGCTATTATAGCAAAAGAGGTATTTTTTAAAACAGATTTTTCTGATAATGAAATAACTCTTGCAAATAAAATTAAAAATAAAATAAATAAAAATTTCTTAAATTTAAAAAACTATGTATTAGATATTAAACTCACAACCACTTCAACTCACATTGCTTGTATGCCGATATCAATATCTGTCAATTGCCACTCAGACAGAATATCAGAATGTATAATAAAAGAAAATAATATAACATATCTTCATCAAAAACCTAATTTTATAGACTTAAATGAAGATAACAAAAATCTTAAAGAAATAAAAACACAAAACAAAAATGAAATTATTAACCTAAAATCAGGAGAAACAATACTTCTAACGGGAGAAATATATGTAGCAAGAGATATGGCACATAAACGCTTAACAGATTTAATGGAACAAAACAAGGCTCTTCCTATTAATTTAAAAGATAAAATAATATTTTATGCGGGTCCTGCACCGGAAAAAGAAGGCGAAATAATAGGCTCAATAGGACCTACAACCGCTTCAAGAATGGATAAATATGCTGAAAAATTCTATGAAAACGGAATAATTGCCACTATAGGAAAAGGTGAAAGGTCTTTAGAAACAGAAAAAATAATAAAAAAACTAAATGGAAAATATTTTAGTGTTATTGGAGGTATTGCAGCTCTTTTAGCTCAAAAAGTTAAATTTAAAGAAGTAATTGCTTTTGAAGATTTAGGTCCGGAAGCTATCTATAAATTATACATTGAAAAATTACCGGTAAAAGTTGAATTTTAATATTGTTTATAATAAAAAATTAAAACCGCCTAAGCGGTTTTAATTTTTATTTTGTTTCTCTTATATTTAATGCTTTAATTAATTTTCTGTAATCATCAAGGTTTTTCTCTTTTAAGTATGATAAAAGTCTTTTTCTTCTGCCTACCATCATTAAAAGACCTCGTCTTCCCTGAAAATCTTTTGGGTTAGATTTTAAATGTTCTGTTAATTCAGAAATTTTTTCTGAAAGAAGAGCTGCTTGTGATTGAACACTTCCTGTATCTTTAGCATTTTTACCGTATTTTTCTATAATTTTTGATTTGTTTTTTAAATTAATTGCCATTTTTGCTTCCTTTTTAATTTTGTGACTTTTTCGGTGGGTAAGTCTTTACAATAATCAGATAATAACATTTCAAAAATAAAATGCAATAATTTGTTTAACGATAACTACAAAAATTAATATTTTAAAGCCAATTTAATAGCATTTATCATACTATCCGGATTGGCAATATTTAGTCCCGCAATATCAAAAGCAGTGCCATGTGCAGGCGAAGTCCTTATTACATCAAGTCCGATTGTTACATTAACACAATTATTACGTTGTGTTAATTTTATCGGTATTAAACCTTGATCATGATATAACGCTATATAACAATCATATCTGTTTTTGTCATTAATATTCGTAAAAAGAGTATCTGAAGGAAAAGGTCCTTTTATATTTATTCCGTTATCAGTTAAAAATTTAACTGCCGGAATAATTTCTTTTATCTCTTCATCTCCAAAAATACCGTTTTCTCCGGCATGCGGATTTAAAGCACATATTGAAAACTTAGGATTTTTATTTCCCAACTGATTTTTTAAAGCATAATTAAGTCGTTGAACTTTTTCTTCTATATATTCTTTCTTTATTAATGCAGGTACATTTTTAAGTGCTTCATGCCTTGTTAAAAGAAATACTGAAAAATTACCACAAACAAATAGCATTTCAGCTTTTTGATTATCTCTTGAAAGAAAATGTTCTAAAATCTCTGTCTGACCCGAAAAATCATATCCCGCCAAATGCATTGAATATTTTGATATTGGGGCAGTAACAATACTATCTATTTGTTTATTTTTAACCAATTCACAAGCTTTAACCAAACAATTATATGAAAAATCACCTGCTTGCGAAGTCTGTTCTCCGGGATGTATTTGACTTGATTTGTATTCTACCTCTATAATATTATATTTTTTTTCTAATATTAAATTATATCTGTTTTCATATTCTTCAAATATTCTTTTATTTGCAATAAGTAAAATATTATCAACAGGTATATCAAGAATATTAAGTGCTTTTATTATTATTTCAGGTGATATTCCGTTTGGATCACCCAGTGTAATCCCTATTTTTTTCATTATATTCCTTGTTTGAAATATTTAATTATATCTATTAAAGTATTTTGAGTGCCAAGATTACCGGATTTGGTAACAATATACCTTCCTTTATGGTCAATGCCAAGAGGAATTGCGGGTGCAACAGTATCTATAATTTGCAAATTCTTACCACCTAATGCTCTCAAACATTTATATGACGTTTCACCACCAACAGTAATAAGTATTGCTTCTTTTTTAGCTAATACACTTCTTGTAATAGCAGCAAGATAATCACATATTTTTGATATAAAAATCTCTTTTGTTAATTCATTTTCAATTAATAAAGAAGATAATTCTTCAGTATTTTCTATTAATTTTGAAGAATGAATAATAACCGTATTATCTTTAACTAAGTTGTTTATAATCCGCTCTGCGATTTCTTCATAATCATTAGAGAATATATTTTCGGGCTTTATTGCAATAAAATAAGTATTTTCAATATCATCATTTTCTTTAAGTCTTTTAATTTGAGATGCGGTTAAATCTGTAGAACTACCGGAAACAATTAACTTAGGAAGCTCGGGAAGTTGAATATAATTAGAATTTTCAGATTCATTATCCAACCCCGGATGCCAAATTTTACTAAGTGCCTGTGCTGCACCTGCAGAGCCTGCAGGTAATATCTTATAGCCGCTCTTTGACATGGCAAGTGCAATTTGTTCTACATCAGTTGTAGATACTGCATCTGCAACTATTAATTTTTTCCCTTTTGATATTAAATCATTTAATTTAGTTAATATTGGCCCTGCACCCTTCATTACGGTATCTAAACTAATTAAATCAATTATATCAGCAACATCTTCCGCCAATTGAGATTTTAAAAGATTTAATATATTTGATTCTAAAATCGGGCAAGCAGGATCTCTTGATACTTCAGTTCTTTGAAGCGGAATACCCTTTACCAAATGATATCCACCTATTGTTGTTCTTCCTTCGTTTGGAAAAGCAGGAAAAATTAATGCACAATCATATTCTAATGTTTCTACTAACGTCAATACTTCTATAGCAATGTTCCCTCTTAATACAGAATCTATCTTTTTATATATGTATTCAAAGGCATATTTTTTAAGAATATTATCTGATATTGAACATACACGTTCTAAAGCAATTTCAGGTATGACATTTCTTGTCTGTGTTGACATTGCAAAAACTTCGGTATTCAAATTTTCATCAAGCGAAATATCTTCACCAAAGGCAACTTGAGTTTTACACCCTCTTATAAAAAATTGCAATGCCGTATCATTAGCACCTGTTAAATCATCAGCAATAATAGCAATATAATTAGAAGTATTCATAATAAAACCT
>CANQOM010000002.1 GCA_947625445.1 Candidatus Gastranaerophilales bacterium | reverse complement strand
CATCACAAAAATTTACACGAAAACCCTAAAAATTAGCAAAAATAGAATTTACAGGTTTTCTTTAGAATATGAATATAACTCCTGTAAATACATTAAAATATTCTTATTCGCCTTCTTTTGGGTTTCTCAGATATACTAATAACAGTATCTTAAAGTCTCTCGACAGAGATACCGTTGAACTTTCATCTAAATATAAAAATAAGACACCGGAAGAACTTTATGAAGAACTTATGTCTGATAAACATAAATTTTCTGTTGTTGATTATAAGAGTTTATCAAAAGAGCAAATTAATGGTTTAAGAGAGTTTTGTTCAAAACAAGAAGATGTAGATGATGCGGTTAAGGCAACTTTATCTGTTGCATTAAATGTTAAAAACTATCTATTAAAGAAATTTTGGGGCAGAGATTTTACTATTGTTTCTATAGGGACATCCCCTGCTATACTTTGTAAAACTTTGGAATTTATGGGTGAAAAAGTTAAGTATCTTCCTATTTCATCTCTAAGAAATATTACGGATGATGATATAAATTCTTTAAATAATGATGATAAAAGAAAAGTACCCTATAAAAATTATCTTGAATCACAAGGAATTACTCAAGAACAAATTGAAAAAAATAATGAGGACGTGATTTTTCTTGATTATACGTATAGCGGTAATTCTTTTAAGAATTTTAAAAAAATCATGGAAAATTGTTTTGGCTTAGATTCAAATCTTATTGAATATGAAACTTTGAATGAATTAATAATAAATTCAAGTGGATATATGCGAAAATATGTGAATACCGTAAAAAATAATGATAAAAATGAATTATTTGAATATATAAATGTGTATGATTATATTCGTGATTTTTTAAAATTTGAAAAAGCTGAAATATATAGCGGTATTCCTCATCTTCCATTTAAAAATTTAGACAAAATTTCTGAATTACAAGATTATAGCAGTGAAAAATCAAATGTATTTAATTTTATTATGATAGATGAACTAAATAAAATGGGAAAACTAAAAAAGAATTAAAATTTTTTTTAAAGTATAATTTTATTATGAAAAATTTATACATTGAAACATTAGGCTGCCAAATGAATAAATCGGATTCTGAAAGAATATCCGGTATACTTTCTCATTTTGGTTATGTGGAGACAGACAATGAAAAAGAAGCTGATATGCTTATCATAAACACGTGTTCTATAAGACAATTGGCTGCAGATAAAGCATATAGTAAACTTGGGGTTTGGGGAAAATGGAAAAAGACTCGACCGGAATTAAAAATAGGGATTTGCGGTTGTGTTGCTCAGCAAGATAAAGAATCTATAAGACAAAGGGCTCCTTATGTAGATTTAATTTTTGGTACTCATAATATTTATGAATTACCCTCTTTGATAAAAAGAATAGAAAATAACGAAAAAGTGTGTGCTATAACTAACAAGCCCGTAGTAAAAAATCAAAATGATTTTAAAATAGAAAGAAAAGACTCTGTAAATGCTTGGATTCCCATTATTGAAGGGTGTAATAACTTTTGTACATATTGTGTTGTTCCTTTTACCAGAGGCAGAGAAAGAAGCAGAAAGCCTGATGAAATAATAGAAGAAGCTAAAAATATAATAAAGGACGGTTTTAAAGAAATTACTCTTCTTGGGCAAAATGTTGACAGTTACGGTAAAGATTTAAATGATGAAAATATTACGCTCGCAAATTTATTAAGAGATTTAAATAAATTAGAGGGAAACTTTAGAATAAGATTTGTTACTTCATATCCATCAGACATTACGGATGATTTAATATCCGCAGTTGAAGAATGTGAAAAAGTTTGCAAATATTTTCATATCCCTATGCAATCGGGCAATTCGAGAATATTAAAAGAAATGAACAGAAGATATACAAAGGAAGAATATTATCAAATTGTAAAAAAAATAAGAACCAGATTCCCTGATGTTACAATTACCAGTGATTTTATAGCAGGTTTTCCGGGAGAAACCGAAGAAGAATTTCAAGATACACTTAAAGCTATTGATGAACTTGAACTTGATTATTCCAACACGGCAGCTTATTCTCCGAGAGAATTTACTAAAGCAGCTAAAATGACAGATAAATTCCTTTCTGAACAGGTTAAGTATGAACGTTTAGAAAAATTAAATGAAAAAAATCGGGAAGTATGTCTTAAATCTAACGAAAAATTTATAGGGAAAATTTTAAATGTTCTTGTGGAAGGTGTAACTGTTAAAGATGAAACAAGAGTGTTAAACTCAAGAGCAGGTAATAATAAAATTGTTCACTTTGAAGATAATACAAAAAATATAGGCGATTTTGCAAATGTTAAAATTACGAAAGCTCAAACATGGTGCCTGTATGGCGAGCCTGTAGGTTAATTTCTAATTTTAGTCATTTCGTGATAATCTTTTATTATGGGAAAATTAAAAAAGATATTTTTTATACTAATTATAATATCTCTTATTCTTGTTTCTTGTTTCAGGATTGATAAAAAAACAGAGGAAGAGAAGAAAACAGATAATAATATATCCGAAGAAAAAATGGCAGAAAGTGAATATTTGCCATATAAAACAATTTTTTATAACGGAACGGATTATAGACTGTCACGTTCCAAACCCGGAAAATATGGGGGACAAATAGTATCGTCTACAATAGGAGAAGGACCTAAAACTTTTAATCCTTGGACGTCAAAGGATGCAACTTCCTCTCAAATAGCTGATATTATGTATGATTCTTTATTTACAACTGATCCTGATAATGGAGAAGTTATTCCTGCACTTGCAAAAGAAATGATTGTTTCGGATGACCAAAAAACATACACTATTATATTAAGAAAAGGAGCTAAATGGTCTGACGGAAAAGAAATTACGGCTGATGATGTTGTATTTACATGGAATAATATTATTTTAGACGGTTTTGGTAATACATCTTTAAGAGACTCTGTTTTGATAGATGGTGAATATCCGAAAGTTAGGAAGATTGATAAATATACAGTTGAATTTAAAATAAAAAAACCTTTTGCTCCGTTTCAAAGATTTGTAGGAAGCCAAATCGCCCCTAAACATATTTTTGAACCTGTTGTAAATAAAGGTAAAAGATATTTTGATTCTTATTTGTCAACTACTATTAATCCAAAAGATATAGTTTATTCGGGCGCTTTTGTTGTAGATGAATATGTACCGGCGCAAAGAGTTGTTATGAAAAGAAATCCAAACTATTATGCTATGGATTCGAATAAAAATCTTTTGCCATATATTGATAAATATGTAATTTTAATTGTAGGTGATTTGAACAACGAAATGCTTAAATTTGAAGCGGGAGAACTTGATGTAATTTCTGTTCGAGGTCAAGATTTACCCAGATTTAAAGAAAAACAAAAAAAATCAGATTTCAAATTATATAATTTAGGACCTAATACAGGAACTATGTTTATAGCATTTAATTTGAATACCAGAAAAGATAAAAACGGGAATTATTATGTAAATCCCAAAAAACAAAAATGGTTTAATGATATAAATTTCAGAACCGCAATAGATTATGCAATAGATAGAAATGCAATGGTCAATAATGTAGCAAACGGAGTTGCTCAGCCTTTATATACTGCGGAATCTTTATCTTCAATATTTTTGAATGAAAAGCTTGCATCTGGGCATCCGAAAGATGTTGAATATGCTAAATCTTTATTGAAAAATTCAGGATTTTATTGGGATAAAAACGGGATACTGCATGACAAGGAAAATAACGAAGTAGAATTTGATCTTTTGACCAATGCAGGACAAACTGAGCGTGAAGCACTAGGTGTTATGGTTAAAGAAGATTTAAAAGATTTAGGAATTAAAGTTAATTTTAAACCTATAGAATTTAATTCGCTTGTAAGTAAATTAATGTCATCTTTTGATTGGGATATGGTTTTAATGGGTTTAACAGGAAGTCCTTTAGAACCTCATAGCGGTAAAAACGTTTGGAATTCAAGAGGACACTTGCATTTATTTAATATGAGACGCCCCGAAGAAGAAGATAATAATATTTTACCTTGGGAAAAAGAACTTGATGATGTTATTGAACAAGGTGCTTTAGAACTTGATTATGATAAACGTAAACTTATATATGATAAATATCAGCAGATTATTTATGACCAAAGACCTATAATATATTTATATTCCCCTTTAACAATAACTGCAATAAGAAATAAAATTAAAAATCTCCATCCTACTTCACTTGGTGGCACTTTATATAATATTGATGAACTTTATATGAAGTAAATGGGTATAATGATGCATATAATAAAATGTTAATAATTTGTTACATACTCTAAAAATGTTGGTATGATTGAAAAATCGTACTGGGGGGGGGTAAAATAAATCTCTTATGACAATTTCTTTATAGGAATTTTGTTTATAAAAATATAGCAAAATTTATAAAAAAGAAAAAATGGAGGTTTCTTATGAGCGTTAGCATGAATTCAATTTATCCTAATCAATTATCATCTTGTGTTACAAAGGATAACACAGTTGTTCCCGGTAAACCTGTTGTGATAGATAAGGACAGGGTATTACCTGGTACAGTAGTATTAGATACAACCGGAGAAGATAAAGTTGAATTATCAACTAAAAAAAATAATGAACCAGATTCAACAAATAAAAAAAGTTCTGGTGCAAAAAAAGTTGGTGCGGGTATTGCATCAGCAATATATCCTGGGTTAGGGCAATTAGTTAATGGCGAAACGGGAAAAGCAGCAAAATATTTCTTTGGAGGAATTGCGGCTGATGTTGCAGGTTCAGTCGGTATGATGGCTCTTTTTGCAACTTGTCCTCCTGCTGCAGTCGCCGTAGGATGTGCAGCTGCAATAACTCATATAGGACTTTATGTCGGAAGTATAGTTGATGCCGTTAAAAATGCTGATAAATAAAAGATAAATATAATAATATGATAATTTTGAAGGGATAATTTTATTATCCCTTCTTTGGTATTTAAAAAAATATATAATCTGATATTATTATAGAAAGGAGTTTATATGAATAATAATGTTTTTAGAAATTTATCATACGGAGTTTATGTAGTAGCTTGTGAATGCGGTGGAAAATATACAGGATGCACAGTTAACAGTATAATGCAAATTACATCTTCACCCGCAATTATTGCTCTTAGCGTAAATCACGATAATTATACAAATGAATGCATAGAAAAAGTTAAAAAATTTTCTGTTTCTATTTTATCAGAAGACTCAAATCCTCTTTCAATAGGTACTTTTGGTTTTAGAAGTGGAAGAAATTGTAATAAATTTGATATTATTCCTTATAATATTATAGATGTATTGCCGGTTATTAATGATGCTTGTGCCTATTTAATTGCAGAAGTTGCCGATAAAATTGAAACTCCAACCCATACAGTATTTATTGCCAATGTAACTAATGGCGATATTCTCAATGATAAAAAACCAATGACATATTCTTATTATCATAATGTAATAAAGGGTAAAAGCCCCAAAACCGCACCTACTTATATTCAAGAGTAACTATATTTTAGATGCATACTCTCTTGCTAAATGTGCGTTGTTTTCTATAGTTTTTAAATTATAATCAGAGAAAAGGGCTCTGCCTAACCCTACGGCTTTTGCACCTGCTTTGAGATAGTATGGTATATCTTCAATTTTAATGCTTCCTGCTGCTATTATGTTTATAAATTTCATTGGCCTTAGCATATCTTCAATGTATTCTGCCCCGCCCATAGGATTTGCAGGCGATATTTTTATTAATTGAGTTCTGGCTTTCCAGGCTGAATATGCTTCATTGGGTGTTGTTGCAGTCATAATCAGAGGAATTTTTTGACTCTTGCATAATCTTACAAGATTCATTTGAAATACCGGTGAAACTATTACATCTGCCCCTGAATCAATTGCAATTTGTGCTTGTCGTTGTGTAATTATTCCGCCTGCCATTATTAACGGTCGTTCTGTCGGTTTTGTCAGTTTATTCATTACGTAAACCATTTCAGGATTCTCTATAACTATTTCAACTGCATTTATTCCGCCTAATGTAAGCGATTCTATAATTTTTTCTGTTTTGTCCGGCTCTTGTAGTCTGAGTACTGCAAATATTTTTTCTTTTGCAATTTTATCAATAGGGTTCATTATTGTTTCTTTCTTAATTTTAACAGATTTTGTATAAATACATTCTCTATTTTTTCAGGGGTATTAGCCCCGATTAATACTTCTAAATCTTCTTTAAACTTAGATATATCATCATATTTTCTTAGTATTCCGTCAATTGCAATGGAAATATCACCTGTTTCTTCAGAAACTACAATACAAGCTGAATCTGAAATTTCACTGGCTCCAATAGCAGCTCTGTGTCTTGTTCCGTATCTCCAGCTTAGTTTAGGATCTTCTGTTAATGGCAACAATACTCCTGCAGCTAATATTTTATCGTTAGATATTACCATTGCTCCATCGTGTAAAGGAGTGTTGGGGAAAAATATTGTTAATATTAACTCTGCAGTAATATCTGAATTTATATGTATCCCTACTTCATTGTAAAATGACTTATCTTCGGTTTTTTGAAGAACAATTAATGCTCCTCTTTTAACTCTGCTGCAATATTTTACCGCTTCTGTTATTTCTTTTACCGTATTTGTTTTTTGAGTTGTATTATTTTTAAACATAAAAAAGTTTTTTGCATCAAACTTGGTTTGACCTAAATGAACTAGCAATCTTCTTAATTCCGGTTGGAATACAATAACTAAAGAAAGCAATATACCTGTAAGTAAATACTGAGCGATTCTTCCTAATATTTCAAAATCTAGGGCTATAAGAACACCGCTGAATACCCACGCCGAAATTATAAAAAGAAAAATTCCTCTTACTAATTTTTCAGATTGTGTATTTTTAATGAATTTAATATAAAAAATAATTAAAATGATTGCAACTATTAGTATTTGTAAAACATCTTTCATAGTAAAAGTTGTGGCACTTTTTACTATGTCACCGCCGGTCAAAAATTCTCTGTAAAGATTTAAGATTGTCTCCAGCATCACTTTCCTAATTAAATAAACTTATCAGGTATTACATCGGACTCACATAATTGTTCATATGTCTGCCTATTTATAATAATATCAGATTTTCCGTTATTTACAAGTACTGCGGCTGGTTTTAAAACTCTGTTGTAATTGCTGGACATTGAATAGCCATATGCCCCTGTAGTATAGAAACATATAGTATCACCTTCTTCAATTTCAGGAAGCATAATATCTTTTGCTAAAATATCCCCGGATTCACAGTGTCTGCCGGCAATTGTTACTTTTTCGTTCGCTTCTCCGTTTGGATTATTGGCTATTTCTACCGTATATTTTGCTTGATATAAGCTGGGACGTGCATTGTCTGACATACCGCCATCTACTGCCTGATATTTTCTTCCTTTCGGAACTTGTTTTGAACTGCCGGCAGTATAAAGGGTTACTCCTGATGTACCTACTATACTTCTTCCGGGTTCTATAAATATTAACGGTGATTCTATATTATATTCTTTGGCGTGTTTTTCTACGGATTCTATTATTGTTTCAGCTATTTCATATATTGATATAGGTTTATCTGATTCTGTATACTTTATTCCTAATCCTCCGCCTAAATTAATTTCTGAAAGGGTTATTGAATATTTATCTCTTATTCTTTTAATTTCTTTAAATATAACATCCACTTCATCAAAATATACTTTTTTCTCAAAAATTTGTGAACCTATGTGTGCGTGCAGCCCTACTAAATTCAGATTTGTATATTCATCTTTAATTAATTCTATGGCTTCATCTAATTGCGTTAAATCAAAACCAAATTTTGAATCTAAATGTCCTGTTTGTATGTATTCATGAGTATGACATTCTATTCCGGGGGTTATTCTTAAAAGTATTCTTACTGTTTTATTACTTGATTTTGCAATGTTATTTAAAAGTGCAAGTTCAAAAAAATTATCAACTGATATTGTTCTAACACCTGATTCTATTGCAAGATTTAATTCATCAAAAGATTTATTATTTCCGTTGAATAAAGTTTTAGACATATCAAAACCGGAAGATTTCGCCGTATAAATTTCTCCGCCTGAACATAAATCAAGCCCAAAACCTTCTTCTTCCATTATCTTGCATATTGCCTTTGTCATAAATGCTTTTGCTGCAAACATCATATTTATGTTGGGATAGGATTTAAATGCATCTTTATAACTTTTTGTTATTGAACGAATTGTTGCTTCGTCATATACATATAACGGAGTAGAATATTTATTTGCCAATTCAATTAAATCGCATCCTCCTATTTCAATATTTCCGTTTTTATTGACTTTCCTTGTTATCGGATATATATTCTGGTTTGCAGTTTCCATTTTTTCTCCCCTCTTTAATTCGGACTTCTCGCTTATTTATATAGTAACATAAAGAAAAATTACTTGATAAATATATAAAAAGTATTATTATAAAATTATGAAAAATTTATTATATTTTCTTATTTTTATATTGATGTTAAATCCTCTTCCCGTGGTGGCAGATTCTGATTATGATTCATTATATGATTCTGCAGAACCTATGAAATCCAGGTTGTATAATGACATAGACCCATTTGAAGATGAAGATAACATAAAATATGCGTGGTCACCTTATCCACTCTTTCGAACATCCGCAAATATGTATTTTAAAGATTTTACAATTGAACCGGGATACTATATTCTTACTCCAAGAACTTTTTCAGGCAAGGATTATATCCTGTTTAAACAAAACGGTAAAGTTCAGTTCGCTATACCTGTTGCAAAAAAAGAAAATACTCCTATGAATTTTTATGAGGCTAATACTCCGAAAGTAAAATTAACTCCAATGCAAAAATTTGCTTCAGGAGTAAGAAAGAAATTTTATGATACCGCTAAAAATTCAATGCGTATTACTCCTCCTAAATCACTTGTAAATGTTGAAGTGGATACTAAGTTTATTATTCTTACATTGTACTATGGTGAATACAAATATATTGCCCTTTTTAAACGAAGCCCATATTAAAATATTTCATTCAGTGCAGTAATCTTTGGTTTATAATAAAAATTTATTCGGACAAATTTTAATAAATATGCTTTTTTATTGGTTCTTTTTTTGCTTTAAGTCGCCTTTTTTCAAGTTGTTTCCTTGTTATTAAATATCCGCACTTTGAGCAGGCTAAAATGTTCCTTGTTGAATCAATAGGAATGAATGTATGTCTGCAAGTTACGATATCTTCTGTTTCGTCGTCACTTATTCTGAAAACGGGTATCTTAGAATAATGTTTTCTTCCCGAAATTTCCATATATAATTTTGCAATTTTTTCAAAAATATACATTGATTATATTTCCGTAAGTATTATTGATATTATTATTAATGATGTGAAAAAAGAAAGCAAGTTTCTGACAATTACAAACTTTAATAAAAAGTTTTTTTGCTCATCTATTGCTTTATCTACTGATTTCAAAGACCCCATAAATATATTCCTTTTAATTTCTTCATTGGGATTATTGATATGGATGTACATAACTTTATATAAGGTTATTGCAGTGGGAATACTTAATAAAACTGTAAGATAAAAGGGATTTAAAACTTTTAAAATTACCCAGATTATTATATTTAAGTATGCACTAAAAATAATAAAACCTAAAAGTCTTAATGCATTTTTGCGTGTTTTGCAAATTCTGCAAAGAGTGGTTTTTCGATTTGTTTCATCATATTCAAAATCTAATAACATATGATTATGAAGCACTGCTACGGATAATAAACCAGTTGAAATTGATATTACAAGAACATTTAAAGAAAATACGCCCGTCATTACAAAATAAACACCTAAATATAAAAGGGGTGAAAATACGACTGCTACTATGACTTCTCCAAGCCCTAAACATCCTAATATCGGATATAATAAGCATAATACTATTGACGGAATTATTATAAACAATAACTTTATTCCATATATATTCAGAAAAAATATTGCTATTAAAAACGCTATAAAAAAGAGAAGAAATGAAACAATAATATAATCTTTTATAGTTAAGTCATTATTAAATATATGAAAACACTTTCCTTTTTGGAAATTGAAATTTTCTTTTAATCCTTTATCAATAGCGTGTTTTTCTCTTAAGTAATCAATTGTATCATCAAATAAATTTGTGGCTAAATGAAGAATAATGATTCCTATAAGAGAAATAAAACCATAAATTATGTTGCCTTTATTTATTGCAGCAAATAAAAACGGTACTAACCAAGACATAATTGATATTGGTAAAGAGTATACTCTAAGAGCCATAAACCATATGGAAAATAATTTTGTATCCATTGATTAAAAATCCCCACATTATATAACAATCATAATTCAAAAATAAAGAATTTTTATTAATTATTGTTACAATTTACGTTTTTGTTTCTATTAAATGGGATATAATATTAAAAAAACAATTAGTTATTATAATAAAGAAAATAGTGTACATTTATAAAAAATGTGTTATTATATAAGAACCGATACAGATAAAGTGTTAAAAATACATTTTATCAAAAAAAAATAAAAAACATAGTTTACAAATTGAAATATTTTTATAAAAAAAGTCAATAAAGTAGAAATTATTTTTTTTATATAAGTAAGGTAAAGTAAGTTAGTAAATTTTTTGTCGGAGGAAGAATGACAATAAGTGTGAACTCTAGAAAAAAACAAGCAAAAAAATCTTTTGATGAATTATTAAATGATTTAAGAACAAGTAATTCAGAAAAAGTTAGGTATAATGCAGCAAGAGTGCTTGGTGAAATGGGAGATGCAAGCGCAGTTGAACCGTTAATTGATGTATTAAAAAATGACAGAAACGGTTCTGTTCGTTTATATGCTGCAAGAGCATTAGGCGAACTTGGAGAAGTTTCTGCAACAATTCCTTTGATCGAATCTCTGCGTGAAGACAGAAATGTTGATGTAAGAGTAAGAGCTGCTCGTGCTTTAGGTCGTTTAGGCGGAAGAGAAGTTGTTGAACCGCTAGTTGAAGCATTAAACGATGAAAATCCTCAAGTTTGTATCACTGCTACAGATGCTTTAATTGAAATTGGTGATGTTGCAACCGATGCGTTAATTGAATCTTTAGATAATGAAAAAGTTAATGTTCGTTGCGATGCAACAAGAGCATTAGGTGAAATAGGCAACCCTAAAGCAGTTGACCACGTTATTAAAATGTTAAAAGATGAATGGGTAAATGTCAGAATTTATGCAGTTACTTCTTTAGGCAAATTAAATGATACAAAAGCAGTTCCTTCTTTAATAGAAGTAATGCAAAATGAAAAAGAAAATGATTTGGTAAGAGCAGGTGCTGCTGCAGCATTAGGTGTTCTTAGAGACCAAAGAGCTCTTCTTCCTTTAAGAGAATTAATCGTTAAAGCTGAAGAGTTGGGTGAACTTGAAGATACGGCTTTAAAATCTTTTAAAAAGATTATGGCTGCTAATTGGAAACCTGTTAACGAAGCAAATCAAAAGAAAGTTAGTGTATAAAAATACAAAAGATAAACTTAAACAAAAAAGCGCCCTATTTAGAGCGCTTTTTTTGTTTAATATTTTTGTTAAATTTTAATTGCGGTTTTTGACATTCATCCTTGTTTTATTTAAAGTAGGTATGTAGAATAAGGTATTTTTTATGAAAATAAGAACTGAAAATCTTGTAAAAATATATAATGAGAGAACGGTTGTAAATGATATTTCTCTTGAAGTTAATAAAGGAGAAGTTGTAGGTTTATTAGGTCCTAACGGCGCCGGAAAAACAACTACTTTTTATATGGTGGTTGGACTTATAAGACCTGATTCCGGCAAAATATATATTGATGATGTTGATTTAACTTCATTGACTATGGATAAAAGAGCCAGACATGGTATAGGTTATCTGCCTCAAGAAGCTTCTATTTTCAGAAAACTTTCGGTTGAAGATAATATAAAATTGGTTTTAGAATTAAATGATAAATTGAATAAAAAAGAAAAAAAAGATAAATTAGAAGAATTACTTGAAGAATTTAGTATAAAAAAACTAAGAGATACATCTGCGGTGTCATTGTCTGGAGGAGAAAGAAGAAGGGTTGAAATAGCAAGAGCCCTAGCTGCAAGTCCTGAATTTATTTTGCTTGACGAACCTTTTGCCGGTATTGACCCCATTGCAATAGGAGAAATTAAAGATAATATAAAAATTCTTTCAAATAGAGGTTTAGGTGTTTTAATTACTGACCATAATCCTAAAGCAACTTTATCAATCACTGACAGAGCGTATGTTATTTTTGACGGAAAAATTAAAATTCAAGGTACAAGAGATGAAATTGCAAATGACGAAATTGCTAAACAATTCTATTTAGGAAAGGATTTCTCGCTTTAATGAAAATAAAACTGTTAGACAGGTATATTTTTTCACAAGTTTTTCTTACATGTTTCGGGTGTATATTTATTTTCATGATAATTTGGATAATGCCTGAAATCTTTTTAAAAACCGTTCAAAGAACGATTGCAGGTTATTATTCTGTTGATACTGCAATATCAATAATACTATATGAACTTCCGAAAGTATTAAATATTGCACTTCCCGTTGGTATGTTGTTAGGTGCAATTTTAACTTTTGATAAAATGAGTAAAGACTTTGAAATAACTGTTATGAGAGGTTCAGGGTTTCCTTTTTTCAGAATTATATTATCAGCAATAATTATAAGTATAATTGCTTGCGGAATTACATTTATTGTCGGTTCAAAATTTTTACCTTATTCAGCTGTCAAATTAAAAGATATTAAAGGAGAAAATAGAATTTCTCAGTTTGTCTTTCCGGTTAGAAAGTCAAACGGGGCTATGGAAAAGATTTTAATTGTTCCGAGTTTTGACAATAATAATATAAAAGATGTAATGGTTTTAAACTTTTATGACAGTAGTGAAAAGGGTTCTAGTTTATTATCAAGTATTTTGATTTCTGATTATGTTAAATATGACAATTCTTCATGGACTATTAATTCCGCAAAAAAATACATAATCACTGAAGAAGGTGTATTTAGAGATATTCAGGATATAAAGAACATAAAAGTATTAGAAAATTCAAGTGCTATAAATGCTTTTAAATTAATGAAATATTCTGTATATAGAGACAGAGAATTGACAAACCCGCAAATAGCAGAATATATTAAATTATTAAAAAAAGAGAGAATGGATGATGAATATAGATTTATGTTAAATAAATATATTCAAAGATTTGTTCATTCTTTTATGTGTATTTTATTCATGGTCTTAGGTTGTCTTTTAGGATTTTCAAAACCCAGAGAACAGAAGTTCTTAGGTATGTTAATTGCCGTAGGTGTTATATTTATGTATTATATAACGATTCCGTTTTTTGATTTATTGGCAGAAAAAGCGATTTTATCTCCTTGGATAACTTCTATGATTGCTCCTGTTTTTGTTATGTCTTTGATAATTATCTTGAAAAGAATAAAGGATTTATGATATGAAAAAAGTATTTTTAGTTTTAATAATAATGACAATTTCTTTATTTTTTGTACAAAATAAAGCAGATGCCAAAGCACCGTATAGAATAGTTGAAGATCCAAAAGGTGTTTATGTTATAGAAATAAATACTTCAAAAAATAAATGTAAATTATTCCCTTATGTATCTGATGAATTGGAAACAAATGAAGAGGTATATAAAAAAACAGGGGCTAAATTGGTAGTAAATGCCGGATTTTTTGATCCGAAAAATAAAAAAACTGTTTCTTTTGTTGTTATAGATTCTGTTACATATGTTGACCCTCATAATAATGAAAATCTTGTCAATAACAAAGTTTTAGAACCTTATATGGATAAAATTTTTGACAGAAGTGAATTTAGAATACTTGAAGATAGAGAAGGTAAAATTATATATGACATAGAACCTCATAATTATATTATAGATGAAGGCTACAGACTTATACATTCAATACAGGCAGGTCCTATGTTATTTCCTGATTTAAGGTTGGAAGAAGAATTTTTTATTCTTTCTAAAGATGGCAAAGTTGTAAGTGAATCTGCTTCAGCTCTTCATAAATATGCCCGAACTGCCATTGGAATAAAAGATAATAATGTATATTTATTTATTGTAACCAATGCAGCAAGAATGAATTTATCAGAGCTTTCTGATTTAACAAGAAAATGGGGTATGGAAAAATCTATGGCCTTTGACGGCGGTGGCTCAACTTCTTTTAATTCAAAAGAATTGAATATTGTTTCTGAAAAAGATAATCATGCAAGAAAATTAAAATCATTTTTAATTTTAAAATAAATTATTTTTTCAAAAAGTCATATATAGCTATCAAGCCCAATTTGTAACTGTTAGCTCCAAAACCGGTGATTTGTCCTATACAAGCCGGAGCGGTAAGAGAATTTTTTCTAAATTCTTCTCTTTTATGGATATTTGATAGATGTATTTCTACCGTTGGAATTTCTACTGCCAAAAGAGCATCTCTTATTGCAACGCTTGTATGTGTGTATGCTGCGGGATTCATAACTATTCCGTTATATATTCCTTTTGCTTCCTGTATTTTATTTACAATTTCACCTTCTATGTTAGATTGGTAAAAATCTGTTTCAATATTTAATTTTGAAGCTTCTTCTTTTATATAATTTTCAATATCTTTAAGTGTTTGTAGCCCGTATTTATCAGGTTCTCTGGTCCCTAAAAGGTTTAAATTCGGTCCGTTCAAAAATAAAATTTTCATTTACATAACTCCCTGTAAATTATTAATTAAATCTTTTGTAAGTTTTCTTATTTTGTCATCTTCATCAAAAATTTGTTGAATAGAAGGATTTATAATTGAAGTGTAAGAGTCATAAATTCTTTTTGTAATTTTAAAAATATCTACAAATTTGATTTTACCTTCAAGAAAAGCAAAAACTGCTTCTTCATTGGCAGCATTTAAACATAAAGTAGACGTTCCCCCTTTTTTTCCAGCTTCAAAAGCTAAAGCCAGAGATGGAAATTTTTCATAGTCAGGCTCATAAAACTCAAGTTTGGATGCTTTTATAAAATCAAAACTTTCAGTTTCAATGCCTTTAACTCTTTCAGGATAAGTTAGTGCATATTGTATTGGTATATGCATACTAGGGATTCCGATTTGTGCAATAATACTTCCGTCGACATACTCTACTGCACTATGAATATAACTTTGAGGATGAACTACTACTTTTATATCTTCATAATCAACATCAAAGAGGTGATGCGCTTCAATAACTTCTAAACCTTTATTCATAAGTGTTGCGGAATCAACGGTTATTTTTTTACCCATGTTCCATCTTGGGTGATTTAATACCTGGTTAATTTTTGCTTTTTCCATTTCTTCTAATGAAGAATTTCTGAACGGTCCTCCTGATGATGTTATAATAAGATTTTTTAATGCTTTTCTGTTATTTAAACATTGAAATATTGCAGAATGTTCGCTATCTACAGGTAATATCTTTACTCCGTATTCTTTTGCAAGTTTCATTACTGTTTCACCTGCCATTACAAGAGTTTCTTTGTTGGCAAGAGCAATATTTTTTTTGTTTTTTATTGCTTGTATGGTTGGTTTTAGTCCAACTTTACCCGATACGGCTACTAATAAAATATCGATATCCCTTATATCTGCTATTTTTAATAACCCTTCTTCTCCATAAAATATTTCTTTTTTCGGATATTTTTCTTTAAGAATTTTATAGTCGGATTCATTCTTTACTGAAATATATTCAGGATTATATTTTTCTGTTTGTTTTGAAATAAGTTCTATATTATTACCTGCACTAAGAGCAATAACTTTAAAATTATCTTTAAGCGCATCAATAACTTCAAGAGCTTGAGTTCCTATTGAGCCTGTTGAACCTAGTATTGCTATCTTTTTAACCATAATTATACTCTGCCGTAAATATCTTCCAATCTTTCAATATCATTTTCATCCAAAATTTCACCCTGTTGTATTTCTATAATTTTTAGTTGTTCTTTTGATAAATTTTGAAGAGAATGAATTTCTTCAATATCAATATTAATACTTTCTCCCGGATTTAGTTTATATGTTTCTTCCCCTTTTATAATTGTAGCTTCTCCCTCAAGGACAACCCAATGTTCACTTCTGTGATGATGTAATTGCAAACTGAGTTTTGATTCAGGATTTACTGTTATACATTTTGTTAAAAACCCATCTCCGTCTTCAAGAACTGTATAATATCCCCAAGGTCTGTATACTGTTTTATGTATTTCTTTTGTTTTTGTATTTTTATTATTCAATTTTTTATATATTTTTTGTATTCCGTTTAAATTATTTCTTTCACATACGAGAACTGCATCCTGAGTTTCTACAACAAATGTATCATTTAATCCCATTGCAGCTATTAATTTAGAAGTTGAATATATCATAGAATTTGTACATTCAGATTTTATAACATTTCCTTCCGTAACATTGCCTGATTTATCTTTATTTAAAAGTTCATATATTGTATCCCAAGAACCGATATCCTTCCATTTAGTATCTAAAATTATTGCTGCAAGTTTATTTGTTTTTTCCATAATTGCATAATCTATTGATATATCAGGCATGTTTTGATATGTACTCAATGATACAGACGGAATAGAATCTTCTATTTTTTTATTTATTATAATTTTATATATTTCAGGTGAATATTTTTTAAGTTCTGAAAAAAGAGTTTGGGGGGTAAACATATATATTCCGGAATTAATATAAAATTTGCCTTTAAGTTTTTCAAGTTGTTTTTTTGTGGAAGGTTTTTCAGTAAATTCTGTAACTTTTAGAGCACTTGGTTCTATTTCATATATTTTTGGAACTTTCCTTAATTTTACATAACCGAAATTTTCGTTTATTTCTTTTGTTTCAGTAACAAAAGATACTATGTATCCATTTTGAGCGAGTTTTACTCCTTTTTCTATAATATTAACAAAGTCTTCTCTGTTATATATAATTTGATCTGACGGTGCCGCAATAATAACCGGTTGTGAAAATTGTGAATATTTATCAGAAATATATTTTGTTCCCAGTGCTATTGCAGGTGCAGTATTTCTTGATATGGGTTCTGAAAGAACTTGATATGGTCTTTTACGTGAAAATTTTTCTTTTAATACATTTAGTTGTTCTTTTACATCTGAAACATATTTAACATTTGTTGTTGTAATAATATTTTTATCGTCAACAATTCCTGCCAGTTTTAAAAAAGTTTGTTGAAAAAGAGAAAATTCATTATTAATTTTAAACATTTGTTTCGGAGACATTTCTCTTGACAGCGGCCATAATCTGCTGCCTTGTCCTCCCGCTAAAATTATAGAATACAATCCTGACATTTCTCACCTTTAACTGTTTTAATTATACAATAAATTACTAAAATATTGAAATGTTAACTTCTTTTCTATTTCTTTATTCTTGAATATAATCGTATTATGAAAAATTATAAAATAGCTATATCTTTAATGTCCGGTACTTCTGTTGATTCAATAGATTCATGTCTTATTAAAATTTTTGATGATTTATCTTTTGAAGTGTTAGACAGTTATTCTTTAGAATATCCTTCTGATGTTAGAAATAAAATATTGAATCTTGCAAATAATAAGGGCAGCGTAAAAGATGTATGCATAATGAATTTTGTTATTGGTGAATTGTTTGCCCAAACTGTTAATGAACTTATTAAAAAATCAAAAATAAAAAAAGAGGATATTGATTTTATATCAAGTCATGGTCAAACAATTTGTCATATGCCTGAGTATGAAGAAATAGGTAAAGTGAAAACAAGAAGCACTCTTCAAATAGGTGATATATCGGTTATTTCTCATAGGACGGGTATATTAACGATAGGTGATTACAGAACGAAGGATATGGCTGCAAATGGGCAAGGTGCTCCTTTGGTTCCATTTGCGGATAAAATATTATTCCCTTTAGATAAAAACAGACTTATTCAAAATATAGGCGGTATTTCTAATGTAACTGTGCTTTCAAAAGAATGCAATATTTTTGCATTTGATAACGGTCCCGGCAATATGCTTATTGACTATTTTATGCAAAAATTGTTTCACAGACCATTTGATAATTCTGGTGAAGAAGCTTTAAAAGGAAATATTGATTTAAATTGGCTTGATAAACTTTTAACAGAACCATATTATAATGTTCCACCTCCAAAAACTACCGGAAGAGAACTTTTTAATGAAAAATATGCAGAAAAATTATATAAATCAGCTCCAATAAATAAAAATGATTTAATAGCAACTATAACTAAATTAACATCTCGGGTTATATCGGATTCGTATAAAAAATTTGTTTTTCCAAAAACTTCTATAGATGAAATAGTTTTAGGCGGTGGCGGATCATATAATAAAGCAATTATTAAATATTTAAAAGAAGATTTACCGGATATTGTTATTAAAACTCATGAAGATTACAACATCCCAAACAAATTAAAAGAATGTATAGCTTTTGCTTATTTAGGCTATTTTACATTGAACGGAGAACAAAATAATCTTCCTGAATGCACAGGTGCAAATCAAGGTGTTATAATGGGAAAAATTTCTTATTAATCAATCATTTCTTCCAATGCGGCAAGTTTCATTTTTAATATGTCTGGTTTCTTTCCAGTCCATATTTCAAAAGCTTTTGCTCCTTGATATATTAGCATATCCAGTCCTTGAATTGTTCTTATCTTATTTTTCTTTGCAATTTTTATTAATTCTGTCTTTAAAGGATTATATACAATATCATAAACCGCAGAGTCTTTATTCATCGTTTTTATAACTTCTTCATCTACCGGAGAAATTCCCATCGCTTTACTTCTCATCCCTATAGGAGTTGTGTTAACAAGCATTTTGTATTCTGATAAATTATTGAGTCTTTCTATTTGCAAACAATTCATTGTTACATTCGGGAAATTTACTCTTAGAGCTTCTGCCATATCCGAAGCATTTATAATATTTCTTACATAAAAATCTATTTTGTTAACTTTTAAAATTGCCAATCCTGCAGCTACTGCTCTTGCTGCGCCTCCGTTCCCAAGAACCGCTATTCTACTGCCTTTCAAATCGTTTTTTATATCTTGTGGTATCGCTTCAACAAAACCATATACATCCGTATTATAACCAAACATTGAAGAATCATCTAAAATTTTAATGGTATTTGCACTTCCTGCTACATTTGCTATATTATCCACCCCTGATAAAAATAAAGTAACAGGAACTTTTAAAGGGATTGTTACATTAAAACCTTGGAATCCGTTAGCTCTTAAAAACTTTAATCTTGAAATAAGGTCTTCTTGTTGTGTTTCTAAAATTTCATATGTTCCTTCAAGTCCAAGTGATTTAAATGCTGCTTCTTGTATAACTTTTGACATTGAATGCGACAGAGGATATCCTATTAGCCCAAATTTATACATATTTTACTCCTCTTCTATTTCCTTGGAAAATGAACAATCTTTATTGCTGCAAGCCAGTTTTTTTGATTTTTTGGTTATTTTTTTTACCAAAAAGCTTCCGCACTCAGGACATTTTTCATTAACTGGTTCATACCATGATACAAAGTCACATTTTGGATAATTACTGCATCCAAAAAATACTTTTCCGTATTTTGATTTCTTAAATATAATTTCTCCCGTATTGCATTTAGGACATTTTACACCTGTAGATTTTATAATGCGTTTTCTATTTTTGCAGGTTTCATTTGTACATTCTAAATATGGACCGTATGGACCTGTTTTTTTAATCATTGGGGAATTACACTTCTCGCATTTTTCTTCTGTTTCTTGATTTTGCTCTGTGACATTACCTTCAGAATCTAAAGGTAGCATTGTCTTACAATTAGGATAATTAGAACATCCTAAAAACTGTGTTCCAAACCTGCTTGTTCTTACTACCATTTTACTTCCGCAATTCGGGCATACTATATCTGATTCTATTGTCACTTTTTGCATATTCTTTTTTGCATTTGATACAGTAACTATAAAAGGTGTATAAAAATCTTTTATTACTTCGTTCCATTTTAGTTTATCTTCTGCGATATCATCAAGTTTTGTTTCCATATTCGCAGTAAATTCATAATTCATAATATCTTTAAAATGTTCAACTAATTGTTTGCATAAAGTCATACCAAGATTGGTAGGAGCAAGTGCTTTTTCTTTTTTTTCAACATAATTTTTTTGTTGAATTTTGGAAATAATCGGAGCATAAGTGCTTGGCCTTCCAATTCCGTGTTCTTCTAATGCTTTAACAAGTGAAGCTTCTGTATATCTTGGAGGAGGGCTTGTAAAATGTTGTTTGGGTATTACTTCTTTTAATTTAAGTTCGTCTCCCTCTTTTAAATCGGGAATTTTTGAAAAGTTTTCTTCTTCTTCATTTTCATTATATAGTTTTAAATATCCGTCAAAAGTTATTTTGCTGATTCCTGCTTTAAATAAACATTCTCCTGCTTCAATATCAATAGTTGTATTTTTTACAGATGCATTTTCCATTTGAGACGAAACAAACTTACTCCATATTAATTTGTATAAATTATATTGTTCGCTTGTTAAATAAGACTTGATACTGTCAGGAGTTTTATCAATGTATGAAGGTCTGATTGCTTCATGTGCATCCTGAACATTTTTTGATTTTTTTACATAATTGTTTGGTGTTTTAGGATAATATTTGTCACCATAATTATTAATGATAAAATCTTTTGCGGCATTTTGTGCATCTTCTGATATACGTGTTGAATCAGTTCTCATATAGGTTATTAAACCTACCGGCCCGTCAGAACCAATGTCTATTCCTTCATAAAGTTTTTGAGCAATCTGCATTGTCTTTGATACACCGTAGCCTAACTTATTACTTGCTTCTCTTTGCAAAGTGGAAGTTATAAATGGAGCAGAAGGTTTTCTTTGAGTATTTCTTGTTGATATTTTTGATACTTCAAAATTTCTGCCTTTTTCTTTTAAATATTCAACTATTTCATTTGATTCTTTTTCATTTTTTATATCAACTTTTGAATTTTTGTATTTCGCAAGTTCCGCCGTAAAAGTAGATTTCCCTTTGAGTAATTCTGCAGAAATAGTCCAATATTCAACAGGTGTAAAAGCATTAATTTCATCTTCACGTTCACAAATCATTTTTAAAGCAACACTTTGAACTCTTCCTGCAGAAAGATGATAATTTCTCATTTTTTCCCAAAGGACAGGACTTATTTTATATCCTACCAATCTGTCAAGAATTTGCCGTGTTTGTTGAGCTTTAACACGTTTCATGTCAATTTGTCGTGAATGTTCAACCGCATACGTTACGGCTTTGGGTGTTATTTCGTTAAATTCTATTCTGTATACTTTATCATCAGGAACATCTATGACCTGTCGTATATGCCACGCAATAGCTTCACCCTCACGGTCAGGGTCGGATGCCAGATAGACTTTATCTGATTTTTTTGCCAGCTCATTTAATTTCTTTACTACTGCTTTCTTTTCGGGAATTACTTCAAAAGATGGCGTAAAATCATTTTGAACATCAAATCCTAAAACTTTTGGAGGAAAGTCTCTTATGTGCCCGTAACTTGCTTCAATATCATATGAACTGCCAAGTATTTTTTTTATTGTTTTTGACTTCGCCGGTGATTCAACTATTACAAGTATATTCTCTTTCTTTTTCGCCATATTCCTTTTACATTATTAAAATGTACTTTTCTCCGTTTGTTTGTGAAATAATACCTTCGAGTTCTAACTTTGTTAATATTATCATTAAATCATTAATATTCAAGTTCGTTTTTAAAATTAATTCATCTGAGGTAAGCGGGTCTTTTCTTAAACAGTCAATTATCAGTTGTTCTTCAGAAGTTAACGTATTTATATTTTGATTATTTATCTCTTTTTTTTCAATTGTCCAATTCATTGCATCTAAAATGTCTTTATAATTTGTAATTACTGCCGCTCCTGTTTTAATTAATTTATAAATACCTTCAGTATTTGGGTTTGAAATCATTCCCGGCATGCACATTAATTCTTTGCCTTGCTCAAGTGCTAATCTTGCCGTAATCATTGCACCTGAACGTAATGCTGCTTCTGCGACAAATACTCCTTTTGATAACCCTGAAACTATTCTGTTTCTAATTGGGAAATGGAAACTTAAAGCGTCTGTGTCTGGCCAATATTCTGTTAAAATAGCCCCGTTTCCCTCTTGAATCTTTTCATATAATTTTCTGTTAGACTCAGGATATAATTTATCAAATCCTCCTCCTATAATTGCTATAGTTTTTATATTATTGTCTAATGCAGTTTTATGAGCTACTGTATCTATCCCTTCTGCCATGCCTGAAACTATACATATATCTGTATCGTGAAATTCTGATAGTATTTTACGCAAATTATTTTTTGAATTTTCACTTGCTTTCCTTGAACCAACTACTGCAAGTGTTTTTTCTAAGTTGCAAATTTCAATATCTCCTACCATAAAAAGTCCTGTCGGAGGATTATCAATATGTTTTAATAATTCCGGATATCTGTTATCTTCAGGATGAATAAAATCTATTTTCCTGCCTTTTATGTATTCAACACATTCATCCGGATTAATAGTTTTCCTCTCTTCAAGAAATGCTTCAATTGTTCTTTTTTGCAGACCGGGAATTTTCCATAAATCATATATTTCGGAATGCCAAGCTAATTCAATCGAACCAAAATATTTATATAAATTATTAACAAAAGCGCTGGAAGCTTTTGTTAAACGACTGAATGCATACCAATACTTTTCGTTCTCTTTCATATGAAAATAAATATCACAGAAAAGGAATCAAGTCCAGTAATTAACATAAATATTGAATTTATAGGGCAAAAGTACTAATGATTATGCAATACAATAACCTGTTTGTTTTAAGTTATCATACTGTTGTTTATAATATGCAGCCAGTCTGCATGCGAAATCATACTTTGCTTCCAATATTTCAGGGGATTGAGAGTTAATTAAAATATCTGTCTCCTGGGGTATATCAGAATCCATCGGTTCAAATGCAACTATATTTAATTCCGGTTTTTTATTTATTTCAACAGGTTTATTATTTACACCGGTAATAGCCTGAATACTCATAAACTTCCCCTTTACATATATTTATCCATAGCAAAATCCTATCATACTCCATTTGTATTTGCAACTGGAAATTTAGGCTATTTATAATAAATTATTTTTAATTTGCCAAAAAATCCGCTAATGGAGTTTCAAGCATGCCATTTAATATTTTATTGGTTTTCTTTAAGTTTTGTGAAACATTTTCCATATCTTGTGTCCAATGGAAGTTTTTATTAATATATTCGTCAACACATTTTGAACTTTTAGATAATTGAACTTGTATAATTTCATCAAGCATTTTTTGTGCAGTCGGAACCATTTTATCCAAGTTAATATTTATAACTCCGTTTTTATCTACACTAATAGCCCCTTCTTTTATGAAATAATAATTTTGCATTACAGAGCGAACTCTGTGAGTTTGTGATATGGTAGGTTTTGCCTTAAGGAAATTATTTACAACATATGTAACAAGAATCTGTTTCTTTTGCATTTCGGTATAATATCCTTCGTTAACCAGAATATCTAGAAAAGCAAGTGAAGCCATATCCGCTTTATTCTCTTCAATTATGTTTTTGTTAATTCCCAATGCTTCATTATTATCTTTAGGCCCTAAAGAGTGAGCGTTTTCATGCCCTACCGTAAACCAATGGTCTGCTTCGTCATTGTAATATTTATGTAACTCGGGATTTAAAACCATATTCAATTTGTTTTTTAGCTTTTCTTCATATTCAGGTGATTTATTGGTACGAATTTGTCTGTGATAAACGTTTCTTCTTCCGCCGCCTATATTTAATGATAGTTTATCATTATTAGGCAAGTTTTGAGCAATAACAATTCCTCCGTCCCAAGCACCTTCTTTTCCCGTTAATGTTATTATATCAACGTCAACCATAGTTTGTTCTTTGTCATTATTTGATGAAATATTCTGTTTATACTTATCAGAATATGGCATATTAGCTGCTAATATAGGAAGATATTTTTTGATTCCTAATATATTATTTGTCCCTTCTTGATTTACAACTCCTACCCTTGCTCCTAAAGAATCTTTCGTATATGGCGTTATATTTCTTTCTTTAAGAAGTTTATTTAATTCTTCATCTTCATATACACTTGCAGTAAAATTATCATAGTAATTTTCACGGGTTATTGTAAATTCTAAAGGTGTATCTTGCAAGGTTGCCCATTTCTTATCTGCATATGCATCTAACATTGGGTCATTTTCTCTTAAAGCAGCTGCTTGAAGAAGTAAAAATTCATTAAAATCTTTATTAGTAGAGGTTTTTGCTGCTTCTTCAAGTTCATCAGCGATTTTTAAAAACTCTTCTCTGTATTCTTCCGTATAATCAGTAGAAGTTAGTTTATTCCCGTCTCGTTTTACAATACTTCTTTGGTTTAATATTCTCTCAACTTCTTTATCTTCACCGTCTTTAAGCATTGTTTTTAAAATTTTATGAAATTCTTTTTTTGTTAAATCTTGAGGATAAAATGCTTTACCATCATTATCTTTAGCACCTTTTAACAATATTACCGAGTTTGAATTATAATCATCTGCTATTACATTTTTTTGTGCGTCAAATAGTATTTTGGTCTTTACGGCGTCTTCATTTCCTTTTGATATTTCTTCTTCCAAATAATTTAAAAATGGTATATTCATATGGTTTGATTGTCTGAGAGAAATATTTTCAATATAATTTGCAGCTTTTACAAGATGCCTTAATGCTTCTTTATCACCAGTTTCTAAATTTTTGTATTCCGGTGAGTCTGGAGATAGCATTTGCAAACGACTAAAATAATCTTTTGATGTCCTTTTTTCAAGTTCTTCCGTTGAAAGATTAAGTTTTAATCCCGATTCTTTTTCATCTTTTTTCCCGAAGGATATATTTGATACATCATTATTGTGTATAAATATATCATTATGTAATGGTGTTGTATAATTTGTTTTTTGGAAAGAAAAACTTTTTATTTTCGTTAAGTTAAAATGATAATTGTGATTAATCGGTTTAATTTGCATGTCATATCCCTTCTTTTTACTTTTTGATATTAACATAAAAATATCTATAATAAATAAAAAGGATATATAGCTTTATAATATTTAACAATATTACATTATTCTTAAAGATATTTCAAAGACAGTTTCTTTATCATCAGATTTAACAAGACTTATATTTCCGCCAACCATTTCAAGTTGATTTTTACATATAGTAAGTCCTAAACCATTACCTTTTTCTTTTGTTGTGAAATTAGTTTCAAATATCTTATTTTTTATTTCATCCGGAATTTTTTCACCGTTATTTTTTATATAAACTTTTAAAAAATTCCCCTCTTTTTTTAAATCTATAATTACTTTACAACCTTTTGTTGAAGATTCGATTGCATTATATATTATATTCATTAATGCACATTCAAATTTTGTTTTATCAGTAGTTATTATATAGTCTTTAAATTCTTTTACTTCTATTGTAACTCCGGCAGTTTGTGCTTTTAAATTACATTGCATAATCGTATTGAGTATAATTTTCTTTATATTTATTTCCGTTAAATATGGAGAAGATATGCATCTTAAGTCACTTATAAGCGACGAAATTTTTTCTGATGAATTTGTTATATTTGATACTGCATTATTTATAGATGTATTAGTTTGTTCATCTGTTTGAATTTTTTCAACCCTCTTTTCCAAAATTTTGCTATATAAATTTATAACAGATAGGTTATTTTTTATTTCATGAGCAATAAATTTAGCTTTTTCTGAAACAATTTGCGCCGTTTTCAGAGTATCATCCGATATTGAATAATTATTCTTTTCGGCATCTTTAAATATTATTTCTTCGTTATTATCATCTAATATTTGAGCCAGTATATTTATGGATTTATTTAAAATTGTGTTTTCACGTCTGTCGGGAGAATATTTAGTGAGTGATTCCGAAAAATCTGTATTTGAATTTTCTAAAATTCGTTTTGAAATATCGGTAATTATTTTTGAATTATATAATAGACACACATCAGTTTTTTCTTGATTTTCAGCTTGTGAATAATCCCATATCATAGCAGCAGAATATCTTTGAGCTAATATTATAATAAATTCCGTATTTGCCCATATTGTTGAATCTTTTTGACAATCGTTTAAGTTCCATTCTCTTAAAGTATCATTAAAACTGTATATTCCCGTATTGGAGAATGTTAGTCTTTGTATTAAGGATTTTTTATTCTCTGTGTCTTTCAATCGGATAAGAACACAAGCTTCAATTTTTTGATTTGAGATAACAGGGTCTAAAATTGCACGAAAAAGACCATTTACGGTCTTTTTCCTGTACTCTTTATTTGAATATTCATATATATATTCTTTTAATGTGTTATATTTATTTTTCATAAACTGATTATATAGCAATTTTTAATTTTTTTCTATTCATAAATCCGTTATTTATTGCATATAATACTGCTTGTGTTCTGTCGTTTACTTGCAGTTTTTGAAAAATATTGTTTACGTGTGTTTTAACTGTTGTTTCACTAATGAATAATTGTTGAGCTACGCCTTTATATGTTACACCTTGTGTTAATAATTCAAGAACTTCTTCTTCTCTTTGAGTTAAGAATTGAAGTAAATTTTCTTGATTTTGTGAATTGTTTGTTTCTTCTTTGAAGGTTTTTTGAAAATATTCGAAAAATCTTGAAGAAAGACCTGATGGAAGGTATACTTTTCCTTGCATTACTTCTTCTATTGCATATATTAATTGTGCCGATGCCATTGTCTTTAATATATACCCTTTTGCACCTATCTTCATTGCTCTAAATATCAAATCAGGATCATCGTATCCTGTAAGAGCTATAATTTTTGTTCCTAAATTTAAACGTTCAATTTCACTTATTGCACTCAAACCGTCTTTTTCCGGCATATTTATATCCATTAATACTATATCGGGCTGGTATTTTTTTACTAAGTTTATTGCAATATTGGCATTTGTTGCCGTCGCTATTACTTCAAAATTTGTTTCCATATTTATAAGTTCACGAATCCCCAGCAAATGATCAAAATTATCATCTGTTAATAATACTTTTATTTTTTTGTTAAATTCCATTGGTCTTCTCATATACACACTCACGCCCCTTCGTAAATACCTCGCTTACACTATTCATATTACCTGTATAAGCATGGGCGCTCATCCATATATGGATTTATTTATGTATGCAAAAAGATTTATATTTGTATCTAAACCTT
>CANQOM010000001.1 GCA_947625445.1 Candidatus Gastranaerophilales bacterium | reverse complement strand
GATTAAAAGACGGTACAATAGATGTTATAGCAACAGATCATGCACCTCATACATTAAGTGAGAAGCAATCTCCTATTCAAATAGCACCAATGGGAATGGTTGGATTTGAAACATCTATAGGGGTTACATTAACTTATCTTGTGCATACAGGCAAGCTAAGTCTAATAGAAGCTATAAGAAAATATACCCAAGCTCCTAAAGAAATACTTAATTTAAAAAATCAAGGAACCATTGAAAAAGGTAATGAAGCAAATTTAACAGTAATTGATTTAAATGAAGAATGGACAGTTAATGCTTCTGAATTTAAGTCAAAATGTAAAATTTCACCATTCGATGGTTATAAATTAAAAGGTAAAGTTAAATTAACAATAATAAAAGGTAAAATACACAAAATAGGATAAATAATATGCAAATAAGACCTGAAATAAAAGAAAAAATAGTTTTAGCTCTTGATGTTGATACACTTCAAGAAGCAAAACAGTTAATAACGGAATTAAAAGATTATGTAGGAGTCTTTAAAGTCGGATTGCAAATGTATACCGGGAACGGATATGAAATATTTAATTTTATGAAAGAACAAAACATAAAATTCTTTTTTGACGTAAAACTGCATGATATACCAAATACAGTAGCAAAAGCATCAGAAAATATTGTAAGAAACGGAGCATCATTTTTTAACCTTCATACAACAGGCGGAGAAGAAATGATGAGAATGGCACAAGAGTCTGCAAGAAAAGTTGCAAAAGAATTAGGACGAGAGAATCCTACTATTTTAGGAGTAACAGTTTTAACCAGTATTAGTGAAGATTGCCTCCAAAATGAACTAAAAATTCCATATAAACCAAAAGAATATGCTTTGAATCTGGCTTTAATGGCGAAAAGGGCAGGATTAGACGGAGTAGTGGCAAGTGTATGGGAAGCAAAAAAAATTAAACAAGTATGCGGAAAAGATTTCAAAGTTTTATGCCCGGGAATAAGACCTGATTGGTCAAATAAAAATGACCAAAAACGACTTGCTACTCCAAGTTTAGCAATAAAAGAAGGCGCTGATTATCTTGTTATAGGCAGAGCAGTTACAAATGCAGAAGACAGAGTTAAAGCTATTAAAATGATTTATGAAGAAATTGAAAATGCTCTTTTAACTCAAAATAAATCATATGTATCATCAAATAAAGCAAGACTTATTCTTGAAAACGGAATGATATTTGAAGGCGAATCAATTGGTATAGAAGGTACTTCATATGGAGAAATAGTATTTAATACTTCAATGGTAGGTTATCAAGAAGTTTTAACAGACCCTTCATATTGCGGTCAAACAATAGTTATGACATATCCTGAAATTGGCAATTACGGTATAAATAAAGATGATTTTGAATCAGGAAGGATTCATGCTAAAGGTTTTGTCGTAAAAAATCTATGTGAACATGAATCTCATTACAAAAGTTCAATATCATTAGGTGAATATCTTAAACAAAATAATATTGTAGGAATAAAAGGAGTAGATACAAGATATCTTACTCAAATTATAAGAAATTTCGGAGCAATGAACTGTGCAATAACAACAGGTGAAATAACACCTGAAATAAAGAAAAATATAAAAGATTATAAAATAAGTAAAAATGTAACTTTAGATATAACGACATATAAAGTAGAAAAATTCCAAGGAAGCGGAATAAAACTTGCAATAATTGATATGGGTATAAAAAAGAGTATTTTTGATAATTTTAAATCTCTTAATTGTGCAATAACCCTATTTCCTGCAGATACAAAAGCAGAAGATATATTAAAAGAAGATTTTGATGCAGTATTAATATCAAACGGCCCCGGGAACCCTGAAGATGCCACTATTGCAATAAAAACCGCAAAAGACTTAAAGGGTAAAATAAAATTATATGGAATATGTTTAGGCCATCAAATAATATCTCTATCTTTAGGAGCCGAAACATATAAATTAAAATACGGACATAGAGGGGGAAATCACCCTGTTATGGATACAAAAACGGGTGAAATTTTCGTTACTTCTCAAAACCACAGTTATGCTGTAAAAGCAGATTCACTTCCTGATGGTGTTGAAGCTACGTATATAAATTTAAATGATAATACAATAGAAGGAATAAGTTGTGAGAAATATAATATAAAAACCGTACAATTTCATCCTGAATTGACTGTTGGCCCATATGATTCAAATAAAATAATAACTCAATGGGTAAAAGAGGTAGAAGAGTCAAAAAAAATGGTAATTGCATAAGAAAAGGAAAAATAAAATGCCGATAAATAAAGATATAAAAAAAGTATTAGTAATAGGTTCGGGACCAATTGTAATAGGTCAGGCGGCAGAATTTGATTATGCCGGAGTTCAAGCTTGCAGAGCACTTAAAGAAGAAAACATAGAAGTTATTCTAGTAAATTCTAATCCTGCAACTATCATGACAGATGAAAATATAGCGGATAAAGTATATATAGAACCTTTAACACTTGAATCTTTAACATATATTATTGATAAAGAAAGACCTAACGGTATTATAGCAACACTGGGTGGACAAACAGGATTAAATTTAGCAGTAAGTCTTAATGAAAACGGGATATTAGAAAAATATAATGTAGAACTTTTAGGAACAAAAATAGAATCAATCAAAAAAGCTGAAGACAGAGAAATGTTCAAGAATTTAATGCTTGAAATAAATGAACCTATACCGGAAAGTGATATAGTTTCAAGTTATGAAGATGCAACAAAATTTGCACAAAAAATCGGATTCCCAATTATAGTTCGCCCTGCATATACTTTAGGCGGAACAGGAGGCGGTATAGCTTCCAATTGGAATGAATATGAAGAAATTGTATACACAGGGCTTTCACTTAGTCCAATTTCTCAAGTTCTTGTTGAAAAAAGTATAGCCGGTTACAAGGAAATAGAATACGAAGTTATAAGAGATGCAAATAATACCTGCATAGCAATATGCAATATGGAAAATATAGACCCCATCGGAATACATACAGGAGACAGTTTTGTTGTAGCACCTACGCAAACACTTACAAATAAAGAATGTCAAATGTTAAGAAGTGCCGCAATTAAGATAATAAAAGCATTAAAAATAGAAGGCGGATGTAACGTTCAATTTGCTCTTGACACTGTAAGCAATCAATACTATGTAATAGAAGTTAATCCTAGAGTCAGCAGGTCATCAGCATTAGCATCAAAAGCTACAGGATATCCTATAGCCAAAATTACAACAAAAATTGCTATAGGATACAATTTGCATGAAATACCAAACTCAATAACACAAAAAACAGTAGCAGCATTTGAGCCGGCACTTGATTACGTTGTAACAAAAATTCCAAAATGGCCTTTTGATAAATTCAAACACGGAGACAGAATTTTAGGAACAAAAATGAAAGCAACAGGAGAGGTTATGGCTATAGGCAGGACTTTTGAAAGTTCATTTAAAAAAGCAATAGCTTCAATTGAATCAAAGTATACCGGCCTGTTAAGAGGATTGCATCTTGAATGTAGTGAAGATGAACTCAAAGCACTTTTACATGTTCAAGATGACAGAAGAATTTTCAGGGTGGCAGAAGCTCTAAATCGTTCAATCAGCGTTGATGAAATAAATAAAATTACTAAAATAGATAAATGGTTTATATATAAAATTAAATCTATTATTGACACTGAAAATAAACTAAAGTTTGAGCATTTAACTCCTGAATTATATATGGAAGCAAAAGAAAAAGGCTTTCTTGATGAAGAAATAGCAAAATATAGCCAAATGGATATAGAAGAAATAGAAAAATTCAGAAAAGAAAACGGAATTACCGCTTCATTTAAAATAGTAGACACATGTGCTGCAGAATTTAAAGCCTATACACCTTATTACTATTCAACATATAATGAAAAAGATGAATTAGAACCCGATAAAACAGATAAAAAAATATTAATTTTAGGTTCAGGCCCAATAAGAATTGGTCAAGGGATAGAGTTTGATTACTGTTCAGTGCATGCAGCCTGGGAAGTAAGAAATAACGGATATCAATCGTTAATTGTTAATTCAAATCCGGAAACACTATCAACTGATTTTGACGTAGCTGATAAACTATTCTTTGAACCTATGAACGCTGAAAACATAATGAATATAATTGAAAAAGAACAACCTGAAGGCGTAATGGTACAATTTGGAGGTCAAACTGCAATAAATTTAGCTCCAAAATTAAATGCTAAAGGAGTAAAAATTTTAGGTACCTCTCTTGAATCAATAAATATAGCTGAAGACAGAAAACTGTTTGAACAATTATTGAGAGATTTAAAAATTCCACAACCAAAGGGATATGCAATAAAGAAACAAACCGAAGCCCTTGAAGTTGCCAAAAAATTAGGATATCCGCTTTTAGTACGACCGTCATACGTAATAGGCGGAAGAGGTATGCAAGTTGTTTATAATAAAGAAGAATTAATTTCATATATTGAAGGGGCAATGAAATTTTCAGATGAACACCCAATATTAATAGACCAATATATAGAAGGAACAGAATTAGAATTGGATGCTATATCCGACGGAGAAAATGTTTTAATACCGGCCATAACAGAACACATTGAAAGAGCCGGCATACATTCAGGTGATTCTATTGCTCTTTATCCGACAAGGACTATACCTCAAGATGTTATTAATAATTTAATATCTTATACAGAGAAAATAGCAAAAGCATTAAAAGTAAAGGGATTAATGAACATCCAGTTTGTATTAAAAGATAATATTGCATATATAATTGAGGTAAATCCGAGAGCATCAAGAACAGTACCAATACTAAGTAAAGTAACAAATACTCCGATGGTAAAAATAGCAATAGATGCAATATTAGGAAAATCAATAATAGAACAAGGATATACACCCGGACTTGTTAAAACATCAAACCTTGTATGTGCCAAAATTCCTATATTTTCATTCCAAAAATTAAATAGAATAGACCCTGCTTTAGCGCCGGAGATGAAATCAACCGGTGAAGTATTAGGTATTGACACTACATTTGAAAGAGCCATAGCTAAAGGATTTTTAGCGGCAGGTTATAAACTTTCAAATGAAAGGGGTAATGTATTAATATCAATTAATGACCATTATAAAAAAGAATCGGTAGAAGTAGCTAAAAATCTTTCAGAATTAGGATATAATCTTATTGCAACAACGGGAACACATAAATTCCTTAAACAATATAATATTGATTCTAAAGAAATAGAGAAATTTGACATAAAAAAAATACAAAGGAATATGAAAAATAAAGAATTATGTTTTATTATAAATACACCTTCAACCAATTCAAATCCAAACAGATACGGCTCTGAAGACAGAGGATTCTTAATAAGAACTTTGGCGGAAATGTACTCAACACCTTGTTTTACAGTGCTGGATACTGCAAAAGCATACATTGAAGCTCTTAAATGTTATATGCAAAATAATGATTTTACATATGATAGTATTGATAAATACAGAGATAAAACATTAACGAAAGTCTAATATGGAAGAAAAAAAGGAACTAAAAAAGAAAAAGAAAAAATTTAAAATTAATATTAAAAATATGGGAATTGATATTGATAAAAATGAATACCAAGAAATAGTTTTATCAAACTCAAATCATCCTGAAAATTTTAAAGGAAATAATTATTAATTAACAGAAGCTTTAGAATTTTCTTTTTGTTTTTCAATAAATTTACGTCGTTTCATTAAATCAACAAAAGCTTCAAGTCTGGTTATATACCCTGCTCGTCCTGTTTGTTCATCCATAATTAAAGTTAAAATAGGAATCTTGCAATCTTCTCTCATAGAAGGAAAAATATTTTGAGACATTATCTCAGGCATACAAGTAAACGGACTAATATGAATAATTCCATCAACACCCTTTTCATTAGCATATGCAACATCACTGACAGATTCTAACGCATCACCGCCAATATCACGCATAAGATATGGTTTAGCCATTCGAAAAGAACGCTCTAAATGTGTTTCACCTTTTTTAAACCATTTTGGAATAATAGCATCCTTTATAAATCCTGATACAGTAAGACTTCTTCTTGTTTGAACTCCCATTTTGCCAAGTTCTTTTTCAATATTTTGATTGGCAAAAGTATCCTGAACCATAAAGATTTCACCTGTAATATCTACAGTAACAACTTCTCTGTCTTTATCTATAGGTGTTTTTTTTATTTCTTTTACTGCTTCTTTTTCTGCTTGTTTTAATTCTTTAATATTATCAGCATTTAATATTAATGAAATAGCTTTATGATAGTTTTTTTCGGCAGTTAAAGGTGTAATTTCTCTTGCTCTGTAATAAGAAAATAAATTTTCAATTCTATCAAGCACAAACATTTTTCTTACTGCTATATTTATGGCTTTAATTAAAATAAAAGGATTTTTTATTCCTGTTAACTGAGTTAAAAATTTATACATACCTTTAAAACCGTCATATAACTGAAGTTCAGTATATTTAGATTCATAACCCAAATCTTTGAGAACATTCTTAATGCTTTGACCATATTCTCCCAGCCTGCAAATTCCGGGAGAAGAAATCATTGCAACATAATCAACATCCTTTTCTATTGCTTGAAGGAAATTACCCAAAATAAGTTTATATGGCAAACAAATAGAGTCAGGACTATATTTAGTACCCAACTCAAGTGTACGTTTACACGTCATAGGAGGAATATAAGGTTCCACACCAAGTTTTTTAAGTGCAGAAGCCCACGCCACATAGACATTCCCCATATGAGGAAAAGCAACTTTTATTGTTTTTTTCTCTTTCATAATTTACTTAAACCTTAAGCAAATAACCGCCTTTATCAGCATTATGAAGAATATCTTCATTAAGTTTGCTTCTCAAATTTTTTATATATTTATATACATAATCTCTTGGCAAATCAAGAATTTTTGCTAAGTCTTTTGCATATACTATAGTATTTTTATTCATAAGGAAATGGTCAAAAACCATCTGTTCACGAGTAGTTAAAGCTTTATTAAACGAATAATTTAGTGTTTCGTCAACTATTTGTTTAACTTCTTTTTCTTTAGCAACTTGAACTTTCTTTTCTGAATTAGAAGCAGAAGTTTTTACAGTATCTGTTTTTTCAACTTTTTCAACTTTCTTAGCAGAAATTGATTTAACCTGTTTCTTTTCAGTTATTTCTTTTTCTTTATTAAATGATTTTATTGCCAATGACTGTATTTTTTCCGTTCTGGGAGTATAACTGTCATCTGACATTGAATTTAAAGACCTAAGCATAACACTGTCTACTAAACTGTCATCATGCTTTTGTTCCTGAATAACTTTCCCTAACCTTGCCGCATATTCTTCTAATGTAATACGTTCTAATGAGCTTCTCCACTTACGAATTTCTTCCTTGCTCAAGTATTCGCTCATACCTAAATCTCCTTGACTCTGAATCATAAACTGTATTCAAATTAAATTTATTATTTAATCTGTATTCTACATATAAAATTTAGCACAAATTTTAATGAAAATCTTAAAATAATAAGCAATTTAAATAAAGATTTACAAACTCATTTTGTACACTCATTTTTACAAAAAATCAATCATTCTTTTTTGTTCGCCAAAATCAATGTTTAATTTTTTTGCAAGCGGTAAATTTATTACCACTTTATTACTTAAACAAAATATTTTAGGCAAGTTATTAATTCCGTTATATTCACTTAAGTTAATAGAAAGATGTTTTGTCTTTTCATCATAAAACTTAGAATAATTTAATCCCATAGAAGCACAAAAAGGGAAACTCGGATTACCTTTTACGTCTTCAGTCAATAAGCCAAATGTTCTGCATACTATAGGGCGATTATTATATATACTGCACCTGTGATTTATTAAATACGGACAAACATATGATTCTTTGTTACTATTTTTTAAATTTTTTATATTCTGTTTAATTATATTTTTACTGGTTTCATCGAGCTTTTCAAATCCTAAGCTCATATAATCATACTCAATTTGAGAAATGGGGAAATCACCTCTTTCACAACAATATGAACAACCTTCCTTGCAGTATATGAATTCTTTTTGATTATAAAATAATTTGTTAAAATCAGAAGTAATATTTTCTAAAAATATTTCATAATTCTTTAAATTTTGCATAAATATACCTTTTACTTAACAGAAAGCAAGGAGTATCTCCTTGCTTTTTATAATTTATTAATTTACTGTTTTTATTCTTCAACTGTCTCTCGTTTTACCAATAAGCATTTTACAACAAATACCATAAGAAAAGCAACAATAAATAATCCTAAAATATTTGCGATTAAGGGATTTATACCTGATAAAACTGCAATTTTATTTTGCATAGCATTAACAAAAGAATAAATAAATCCTTGAGTTTGAGCGGTAACACTATCAGATATTTTCAAAAGACTCCATTCAAGCCCATCTGGTTTAGCTGAAGCATATTGAGCAATAATACCGCCTAAAAATAATGAAACAAAACCAAATGCAGCTGAAACTTTATCTGTAAATCCTATTTTATTAACAATTGCAACAATTCCTGCCGTAAATAAACCTTCTATAATACCAATAGGTAAATGTATAAATTGCATTAAACTTAAAAATTCACCAAAATTTCCGGAAATACTTCCTGATATAATTCCTTCAGTTACGGCGAATACAGAACCCAATTGAAGTGCACCTACAGAAGCCAAAATAGCACCTACTATAGGTTTGTTGTTTTCAAACGGTTTATAAAGAAGAGGATACGCAACAAAACAAGCTAAAATACCCATATTAAAGATATTGCATCCTAAAGCAAGCAGCCCTCCGTCATTAAAAAACAATGCTTGAACTGTTAATATAGTGCATATTGAAATAAAAGCACGATATTTCCCTAATAATATTGAAAGAAGAATTGCCCCAACTATATGACCGCTCGAACCTGTCTGAGGTATTGCAAAATTTATCATTTGAAGTGCAAATACAAACATCGTCAGTGCAATTATTTTAAATATATCTTCTTTTTTATAATCATTACGTGACTTTCTTACTGCCCAATATATTGCACCGCCTGCTAATAATAACATCGGTATTCCTGTTACGGGGCATATAATTGAATTACCTAAATGCATTTTTTATCTCCTTTACTTTATTAACATTACTCTTAAAACGGGGTTTTTATAATTTCTTTTGCCAGAACCCAATCCTACTCTATCAATAATTATTTCATCAGGTAATTTTTTACCTGTATATATTGCAGCTGCAATTGCTGCTCCAGTTGGGGTAATCATTTCACCTTCATTATCACTTATTTTAATGGGTAAGGAATACTCAGAAGCAATAGCGCAAACTGCAGGAACAGGAACGTTAAGTGTTCCGTGCTGACATTCAATAGTACCTTTACCTTCAGTTAATGTTGAAAAATAAACTTCTTCAGGATTTAAATCATCAAAAAGAACTGAAAAACTAACAATATCAACTATTGAATCTATTGCACCCACTTCATGAAAATGAACCTCTGAGATATCTTTACCGTGAACTTTAGCTTCTGCCTTTGCAACTATTTCAAAAATTTTTTTTGACAAGCTTTTTGCCTTATCACTCATTTGAGCATTATCTATAATTTTAATAACATCATTCAAATTTCTGTGTTTATGTGAATGATGTTCTTCACTGTTATGGTTATGATGTTTTTCAGGTAAAATTACATCAAAATCTGTTGCCAGGATTGAATTAATATTTACTTTTTTTATTTCATATGAAAATTCATTATTTAAATTCATAGATTCTAATACATTGTCCAATTTAGATTTATCGGCTCCTAAATCTAATAATGCAGCAACAGACATATCACCTGAAATACCATTATTACACTCAAAGTATATTTTCATTTTTTTTACCCTCAATTAGTCTGTTAATTTGATTTGCACTATAACCTGCATTAAAACCGTTATCTATATTAACTACTGTTAAGCCTTCAGCACAAGAGTTCATCATTGTCAAAAGAGCAGAAACTCCTTTAAATGAAGCACCATAACCAACAGAAGTAGGAACCCCTATAACAGGTACATCTACAAGCCCTGTAATTATTGATGCTAAAGCTCCTTCCATGCCGGCTATTACAATAATAACATTAGCTTTTTTTATATCATCTATCTTATCAAACAATCTATGTATACCTGAAACACCTATATCATAATATTTTTTTACATTACTTCCAAAAAATTCAGCAGTGGAAGCAGCCTCTTGAGCAACCGGAATATCACCTGTTCCTCCTGTACATATTGCAACTTCTCCGATTTTTTCAATATTTTTTGATATAAGAGTCAGTATTCTGCCCTGTTCTTCATACTTTATATCGGGAATTTTATCTTTTAAAAAAGTATATTGTTCTTTAGAAGCCCTGCTCCCTAATACATTTATTCCCTTTTCTTTAAACGCTGAAAATATTTTATACAACTGTTCATTTGTTTTACATTCACAAAATATAGCTTCTGAATATCTGCGTCTTCTTGAACGTTCTATATCCGGCTTTGCAAAACCCAATTCAACATATTTTTCATTATTTTCCATATGTTTATTTTACCTTTTGACAGTTACTATCAGTCAAGATAATTATAAAACAAGTTTATCCCAAAAAATTTTTCATTTTTCTATGTAAATTTTTGTAAAAATTTCAAAAAATACCCTCAAGTCCCCCCCCCGTGCCGATAATAGACTTGTAGTAACAACAAAAGGAGACTAGTATGACAGATGGAATTAACATGAAGGATTACCTTATTCAAAATGAACAATACTTAACAAATAATGAATCGGGTAAGAACAATACAGACGGAAATTTAAGTGACGAAGAAATTTCTGTTTTTTTCTCAAGAGGACATTTACAAAATGTTTTAAGCGATGATGATGCCACTATTACTCAGGAAGAATTTAATACCTGGTACAGTCATAACGAAGGGGCACTTAATTCATATTTAAGTAGTATAAATTTAGATTATAATGATGAATCAGTAAAAGAACAAGTATTTTCAGGATTAATGGACCTTGCAAATGATTATAAAGATAATGATTTATACATTAAAAATACACCCTATGATGAAAGCAAAAATAAAATATATGAAAATGATGAAGATTTAAAAACAACTAAAACTACTAAAGTTAAAGGCGGTGATATTAAATTTGAACCAAATAGTAGTCTTACTGATGAAGAACTAGCAAACGACAAAGTAAAAGAAATATATGATATGATTAATACAAAATCAGTTAATCCAGGAGATAATACATTCGGAAACATTATTTCTCGTATTTGTGGTTATGACCAAACAGAAAGTCAGACAAAAATAAAATTATTGAAAATGGCATATAACAAATTTGGCGAAAACTTTGATAAAGATTATTTAAATACATCAGGCTATAACAATAGAATTAACACTATATATACAAAAAGTTTAAACGATCTTGCAAAATCCGGTTCCAATATAGAAGAATTTATCAATATAAAAGCCACAATGGATTATATGGGATTAAACACAGAAATAACTGAAGACGACTTAAATGGAATTTTTAAAGATTCCAATTATAACGATTATGAATTAACGGCTTTAAAGTCAATTATTAAACAATCATAATTATAATCAAAAATAAAAAATTAGTATGTGAATAAATCACATACTAATTTTTTAATAATTACATGAAAATTTAAGTCTAAATCCCCCCCCCAGGGTTAATTTGGCTATTTTATCCTTTATTAAAGCATTTAACGGCTTTTCTATATATATATTTACTAATATACCTGCTACAAGACATACACTTGCAGTTATTATAAATGCTTCTTTTACCGTCATATATTTCCATAAGTATTTTTGGAAAATTGTTATTATAACATAATGCATTACAAATATTGAATATGAATATTTTCCAAGAAATCCAAATATTTTTTTATTAAAAAATTGAGATATTATACCTTTACTTAATAAAAATAGGATAAATAATAATGAAAAATTCAAAATATAATAAATACTGTTTGTATATTTTGACGAATGGAAAACACTATAATATATGTAATTAAATAATAAAATACCCTCAATAACACTAAGACTAACACAAGTTAGCACATTAATTTTTTGTAATTTAACAGAATATTTTTTATACAAAAATCCGATTAAAATTCCCAATCCCATACAAGCCAATCCTTTTACCATTCCAACCGTTAAATAAAACGGAGTAATAATATGGCAATAAATAGAGTTTTCCTGTTGAACAAGTAAGACGGAATTAAAAAATGTAATAATGCTAATAATAAACAAACTATTTCTTTGGGAAAATGTTGTCAATATATAATAAAAAAATGCACTTAAGAAAAATAAAACACATACAAACCAAATAGCAGCGTTATGCGAAGCTTCTTTTACAAGAGCCAATCCGTTGCTTACAAAAAATAAATTTAACAAGTCATTTCTGTCAAAACACCCGAATATAAGAAGAATTAAACCGGAAAATGCAATAACAGGCCATAATCTTATAAATCTGTTTATTATAAAATCTAATACACTATTATAATGATTTTTAAAATAAACACCTGCCAAAAAGAAACCACTCATTATGAAAAAAGCACTTACTGAATTTGAGCCTGACAACATAGCATTTTTTACAAGTTTATTTATGATTTCGGAATCATAAAAACTTCCTAAAAATCCTGTTAAATGTCCGTATACAATAATAATAGCAAGTATAAATCTTAGAAAATCAATATTACAGTATCTCATATTATTACTGTTCATAATTATCCCTCAGCAATTTAGTTTAAAATAATTATATAATAACTTTAACTATTTTTTAAATTTTGCAAAAAACAACCCTGCCTCAAAAAGAAAATAAGAAGGAATGGCGAGCATTAGCTGACTTACAACATCAGGAGGAGTCAAAAAGCCTGCAATAATTAATAACCCTACAATAACATATGGTCTTTTATCTGCAATAGTTGAATATGACACAATGTTCGATTTTATCAGCCAAAAAGTAATAAGAGGTAATTGAAACATTAAACCAAAAATAATACTTAACCACAAAGCAAGATTTACTACATTTGATATTCCAAAAACCGCTTGAATATTATTTGAAACAAAACTGAGTCCGAATTTTATTACAAAAGGAAGAATAACAAAAACAGAAAATAAAACACCCAATATAAATAAAGAACTTGAAATTAAAACTATGGATTTTAAAAATTTTTTTTCATGTTCATAAAGTGCAGGCAGAAGAAAATTCCATAATTGTTTAAAAATATAAGGACAACTAATTATTAAATCTAAAACTAAAGCCATTTTTATTTGGATTATAAAAACTTCTGCCGGTGAAAAAAAATTCAAAGTAACATTACTTGAGCCAATAATTATTTTTATTAACAAATCAAGTGCTTTAGGTGCAATAAAAAAAGTAAAAGGTAAAATTATGGCAATAGAATATAAACACTTTAAGAGAGTATTTCTTAAAGCTTCCAAGTGAGAAATAAGGGTTTCATTATCATCTTCACTATGCATTTTTAGACATCTTTAGGTTTATATTCTTCAGGTTTTTCTTGTGCATCTTCTATCGCATCTTTTAATTCATCAGTTTCTTTTTTTATAGTCTCTTTAGCTTTTTTAAATTCATAAGATGCTTTACCTAAAGCTCTTGCCAATTCAGGTATTCTTTTACCTCCAAACAGGAGCAATATTACAACTATAATTAAAGTAATTTCAGTTATTCCAAGTGACATTTTATTCTCCTTTAAAAAGATTATACCCTTTGTTGCTCATTTATTGCAAATATTTCAATAGCACTTGCAGGACAATGTTTTTTGCATTTTCCGCAACCTATACATTTTGAAGCATCTACTATAGCATTTTTATTTTCTTCTTTTGTTATTGCGCCTGTAGGACATTCTGAAACACAAATCCCGCATTTTGTACACTTCTCAGGATTAATTACCGCCATAGCAATCCTTGTTCTCTGTTTTTCTTCCACACTAAGTTTTTTAATTGCACCTGAAGGACAAACTTTAGAACACTCAATACAGTCAAATTTACAGAATTTTTCACCTTCATTATAATCTGTATGAATAGCACCAAAATTATTATCAGCTTTTTTTAAAATTTTGTTCGGGCATGCTTTTACACATAAATTACAATTTAAACATTTATTATACATTCTGTTTGCATTCATTGCCCCCAGAGGAAGAATTACATTTCTGACATTACGAGCCATATTTTTACTTAATTCATATCCAGCCTTAAGCGCTCCTATAAGAATAACAAGCGCAGAACCTGCTATTAATAATTCACGTCTTTTTGGACTAAATATTATTTCTTGTTTGGGTTTTACAGAATATTTTATTGCTTTTTTAGGGCACAATCCTATACATTTTAAACATTTTATGCAAGTTTCATTTTCTATATTTTGAGTATCTATACTTATGCAACCGGACGGACAATTTTTTTCACATTTCCTGCAAGATACACAATCTTCCTTTTTAATATGAATTTTAAGTAATGATACCTTAGAAATCAGTCCCAAAATACAACCTACAGGACATATATTTGTGCAAAAATATCTGTTTTTTGATAAAGTAAGTATTAAAATTATAATAGCCGCAACAATTCCGATAATTGACAAAGTAACAACAGAACCAAAATATGTATAAGGTTCTATATATCTTATAATTAATACGCTTCCACCGATTAATGCACCGAATGTTATTGCAGAAATAAAGTATTTTATCGGCAAATTAGCTCTTGTTTTTTCCTTATTTTTTCCCCTTAACAATGCAATAAATTCTTGAAAAATTCCGAACGGACACAGAACGGAACAATAAATTCTGCCAAATAATAATGTTAATAATATGATTAAAACTAATGTTATAAAGGCAATAACCGTAAAATCGATAATTACTTTTTGAATTAAAGGAGCAATTTGAACATCAAAAATCGGCAGAGGGTAAAAAATACCCAATAAGCCGACTATTGCCATTAAAAATACTAAAATTGCAATAAAAAATCTTATTTTATATAACATTATGAACTAGCCTTTGCCTTTTCATACTCACTTTGAACCTGTGCCAATAAATCAGGTATAGGTAAATTTTGAGGGCAATTTTTATTACATAAACCGCATTTTATGCAATTATTTGCTTTTTCACTATCTGCAAGCGTTTCATAATATATTTTTAAATGAAAAGGACTTTTCATTACTTTATACTGATTATAAAGTGAGAAAATAGCAGGAATGTTAATACCTTTAGGGCAAACTTCCATACAATACTTACAAGCAGTACAATTTATTTCACCTTGTGATTGAATAATTTTCGCCATCTCATCTGCCACTTTTATCTCATCTTCACTCATTGGAATATAGTTTTCAAAAGTGGCAATATTTTCTTTCATCTGTTGTAAATTACTCATACCGCTCAAAACTGTAATAACATTAGCTCTTGAAGCAGCCCATCTTAGTCCAAACTCTGCAGGAGTTGCATTAGGATAATGTTCTTTTAATTTTGCAAGTGATTTTTCACTTAAATTAACTAATCCGCCTCCTCTTAAAGGTTCCATTACAGTAACAGGTATACCTTCAGCTTGAACAATATCATACTGTTCATGAGCTTTTACAACATCCCAATCCAGATAATTAACTTGAAGCTGAGCGAAATCCCATTGATGTTCTTTTACAACTTCTCTCAATATTTCAGGTGTACCATGGAAAGAGAAACCTAAATATTTTATTTTACCTTCTTCTTTTAATTTTAACAGTTCATCATACATTTTGACATTTCTGTACGTATCAACCGTATTTACGTTAATATTGTGGCACATATAAAAATCATAATAGTCTACCTGACACTTTTTTCTTTGTTCATCAAATATTTTTCTTACATCTTCTCGTGAACTCATTTTATATATAGGACTTTTATCTGCAAGTATAAAAGAATCTCTTTCATATTTTTTAAGTGTTTTACCAATAGCAATCTCACTCATTTCATCGACATACATATAAGCAGTGTCAAAATAATTAGCTCCATGAGCCATTGCATACTCTACCATTCTGTCAAGTTCTGCCATATCAACCTTTTTGCCGTCCATAGGCAGTCTCATACAACCAAAGCCGATAAAGGTACTTCTATATCTTTGTATTTTCTCTTTACAACTTGTCCTTGAGCTTTAATAAGTTCTTTTTTTCCGCAGCCTGTTAATAATACTGTTCCTCCTGCTGCGAGTATAGAATTTAATATAAATTCACGACGTTTCATATTTTCTCCTTTTTTATACATTTTAATATTTGATAGTAACACTAAGTCAAGTAATATTAAGTGATTTTAAAAATATTCACAATATAGTTATATTATAAGATTTTATGATAAAATTGATACATTGATTGGGGATAAAATGAAACTTAATACAAGTGAGATTATTAAGGCATCAGAAGCCGAAATAATAAAATCATCGCAAAATAATGATTTGTTAGGATTTTCGACAGATACGAGAACTATAAGTAAAGGTGAAATCTATATTCCTTTGAAAGGAGAATCTTTTGACGGTGAAAATTTTATAAATAATGCTATAGAATCAGGTGCTATAGGATATTTCACCACTGATAAAAATAAAATTTATAATAATGCAAAAATTATTTTATATGTTAAAGATACAAAAGAAGCTTATTTAAAACTTGCAAATTATTATAAGAATAAAATAAATCCCTACACAATAGCAATAACAGGAAGCAGCGGAAAAACAACAGTAAAAGAAATGATGTATTCCGTATTTAAAAATGCAGGTAACACAGTTAAATCAATTTTAAATCATAATAATGAAATAGGTTTATGCCAAACTTTGTCAACTCTTGAAACAGATACAAAATATTTAATTGTTGAAATGGGGATGAGAGGTTTTGGTGAAATAGAACTATTATCAAAGTATGCTCAACCTGATATAGCTATTATAGTTAATTCGGGAAGCGCACACATAGGAAGATTGGGTTCTCTTTTAAATATCGCAAAAGCAAAATTCGAAATAGCTAAATTCCTTAAACCCAACGGAATTTTAATAGCCCATGATAATCCCTTAATAAAACAGGTCAATGATAATAAGCATAAAACAACATACTTTAGTCTTGCTGATAAAAATCTTAAGATAGAAGAAATGACATCAAATTCTTGTAAGTTTAATTATAAGGGATATGAATATAAGTTAAATGTGGCAGGTGAACATAATATACAAAATGCGCTAAGTGTAATAGAAGCCGGTCTTTTTGCAGGGTTAAAAGAAGAAATAATAGCAAAAGGATTAAAAGAATTCACTCCAATAGAAAAAAGATGGGACATACAAGAAATAAAGGGATACAAGATAATAAACGACAGTTATAATTCAAATCCCGAATCTGTAAAAGCTGCAATAAACACATTTTTATCTTATACTCCATCACCAAAATCTTTAGTTTTAGGAGATATGGGCGAATTAGGTTTAAATGAAGAAGAATATCACATCCAAACAGGGAAATACATTGAAAATTACAATTGTGATTATGTATTAACAGTAGGAGAACTTGCAAAATTTATAAATCCTTCAAATAAAAAAACTCTACATTTTGAAAATAAGAAAGACGTGGCAGAATTTATCAAAAATAAATTACCAAAAGATTCAAATATACTTTTAAAAGCATCAAGGTTTATGAAGTTTGAAGAAATTATTGAGGAGTTAAAAAATTAATGGACTTTAATGTATTAATAATAGTATCAATGTTGGTAGCATTTGTATTAACACTTTTATCAGGTGTTGTATATATAGATTTTCTAAAGAAAAAAATGTATACCCAATATATATTATCAGATGCCCCTGACAATCATGCTCAAAAAGCGGGAACTCCTACAACAGGAGGTGTTTTTATTGTAGGTTCAATAATAATAACATCTTTAGCGGTTTTAACTATGAATCAGGGCTTAACACCTATTTCCGTAATTACATTAATGAGTTTTCTGTTCTTTATGCTAGCAGGCTTGACTGATGATATCGGGAAAATAAAACATAAAGAAAATAAAGCAGGGCTTACCCCAAGAAATAAATTATTTTTACAAATTGCAATATCAATATTACCTTCAATATACATGACTATAACAGGTCAAACCTATTTAAGTTTGGGACAGTATAGTTTTGATATTCATTATATATATCCTATATTTGCCATATTGTTTATGACAGGTGTATCAAATGCGGTGAATTTAACAGACGGACTTGACGGTCTGGCATCAGCGAATATGGCAATAGCAATGATTGCATGTTCAATAATATGTGCCATAACAGGACAAGATAATCTTGCCATAATCTCTGCAGCAACAGTAGGCGCTTGTATAGGATTCTTATATTTTAACAAGCATCCGGCAAAAGTATTTATGGGTGATACCGGTTCATTAGCACTTGGAGGCTTATTAGGCACAATAGCAATTATGGGGAAATTTGAATTATGGATTATTTTAATTGGTTTAATATTCTGTATTGAAACACTTTCTGTAATTCTTCAAGTTGCAAGTTTCAAATTAACAGGAAAAAGAATTTTTAAAATGAGCCCTATTCATCATCATTTTGAGCTATGCGGTTGGAGTGAAAATAAAATTGTTATTGTATTTTCACTTGTAACACTTATATTCTGTATTATTGCAACAGGTTTATTTTATATACTCTGGTAGGAGAACAATATGAAAAGAAAGTGGACAGATAAAAAGGTATTAATATTGGGATTATCCAAAAGTGGTGTAGCTGCTGCAAGATATCTTAGTGAAAAAGGTGCAGATTGCTATATAACTGATAATAAACCTCTTCAAGATAAAGACAAAGTTTTGGCAGAAGAACTTCAAAAAGAAGGAATAAATATTGAAACAGGTTCTCACAGTGAAGAATTTATAAATGATTCATATATAGCAATAACAAGTCCCGGCATACCGCCTAAAAGTGAAATATTTCAACGTTTAAAAGAAAAAAATATTCCTATAATCGGAGAAGTTGAATTGGCATATTTAGAAGCACAATCTCCTTTTATTGCAATAACCGGTACAAACGGGAAAACAACAACAACATATTTAACATCACACATTTTATCAAGTGAATATAAAGCACCTGTTTGCGGAAATATAGGAGTACCTCCAACATCATTATTAAATGAAAATCCTGATTACTTTGTATGTGAAACAAGCTCTTTTCAACTTGCAACATCGCCTACATTCAGACCGCAAATAGCTTGTTTCTTAACATTTACGCCTGACCATATTGACTGGCATGGCGGGCTTGATAACTACTTTGAAGCAAAAACAAGTATTTTTAAAGATTACAAACAACCCATGTATGCAATCTTTTCAGGTGTTGATTCAAAAATTTATGAATTTGCAAAGCAATATACAGGTGAAAAATTTATTTATGCAAAAGAATTAGATTCTAATTGTTGTTACATAAAAAATAATGCTATATATTTTAAACGTCAAAACGAAGAAGAAATAATTAAATTAGAAGAAATTCCTTTAGTTGGCGAACATAATTATCAAAATACAATGTGCGCAATCACAATAGCAAAATTAATAGGAATTTCAAATGAACATATAAAAGAACAAATTAAATCATTTAAACCTGTTGAACACAGGATTGAATACGTAGCTGATATTAGCGGAAAATCATTTTATAATGATTCAAAAGCAACAAATCCCGAAGCATCTTTTGTTGCCATAAAAGCATTTGAAGGCAAAAAATTAACATTAATTGCAGGCGGTAGAGATAAGAATACAGATTTAACGGAATTTTGCATTCAATATATTAATAAGTATGTAACTACTGTTATTTTAATAGGTGAAGCTACACAAAGATTTAAAGAGAATATGGAGAAAAACGGATTCACAAATATAATTTTAGCCTCATCATTAGAAAATGCAGTTGATATTTCTCTCACTCTTGACAATGAAATAGTACTATTATCACCTGCATGCGCAAGCTATGATATGTTTAACAGTTATGAACACAGAGGAGAAGTCTTTAAAGAATATGTCAAATCCAAGTTATAATCAAACCAAAGATATAAATAGTTCTGTAATATTGTCATCGTATGACTCTACATTGACGTTTATAGTAATATTTTTAATAATAATAGGATTTTTGGCGATATTTTCAGCAGGTGCTCCAAAGTGCATTATCCAAGGAACATCGTCAGTATTTTTCGTTGTAAGACAATTTATATGGTTTATTTTAGGTTGTTTTGCGATGATGATACTAAGCCATATTAATTATAAAGCCCTAGATAAATTATCAATCCCATTTGCATGGATTATTATATTTTTATTAATAGGAGTACACTTTTTCGGAACGACTGTAAACGGTGCAACCAGATGGTTAACAATAGGTCCTATCCAATTTCAACCGTCAGAAGCCTCAAAATTAGCGGTAATTTTACTTTTATCCAGTGCTTTTTCAAGAGATACAAATATATTCAACAAAAATTTAATGAAATATTTTATACCTATAATAATAATGATAGGTTTAATATTTAAGCAGCCCAATTTAAGTATGGTATTAATATTATTATTATCTTCGATGGCAATGTATTTCTCGGCTGGAGGATCAATAAAACTAATAATATCAGCAATATGTCTTGGTGTTTTCGGACTAAGTTTTCTAATAAAATCATTTCAAAAACAAAGAATAATGATATGGTTAAATCCGGAATCAGACCCATATGGAGCAGGATATAACATAATACAATCAATGTTGGCGTTTGTTGCAGGAGGAATGTTTGGAGAAGGATACGGAAATTCTCGACAAAAATTAGGCTGGCTTCCTGAAGGGCATACTGATTTTATTTACGCAGTTTTTGCTGAAGAATTTGGATTTATAGGATGTTTAATTATAATAGGATTATTTCTTGCTTTTCTGCAACGTGGAATAATTATTTCGGCAAAATGTGAAGATATTTTCGGAAAACTTTTATCGGCAGGTATTTGCATTTCAATATGTATCCAAGCATTTATAAATATATCTGTTGCAAGCTCTATGCTCCCTGCAACTGGAGTTCCTCTCCCATTTATCAGTTATGGTGGGACTTCTTTATTTATAACTATGTGTATGATTGGTATTTTATTAAATATTTCTAAAAAAAGAATAAGAAGGTTGCCAAATGTCCAGTAAGAAAAAATATTTTATATCAGGAGGAGGAACAGGAGGTCATATCTACCCTGCCTTTACCATTATTGAAAAACTTTTAAAACAAGATGATACAGAAAAAATATATTTTATAGGAAACCCTAAAAACCTCGAATATGATATTGCAAAACAGTATAAAGATGTGGTTTTTTTACCGATAGATGTTTCGGGAATGCCAAGAAAAATTAGCTTCTATCTTTTAAAATGGGGCATACAAATAGTATTTGCAATATTTAAAGCAATTTTTTATTTAAATAAATATAAACCTGACGGTATATTTACAACGGGAGGTTATGTATCTGCTCCTATTGTTTTAGCTTCAATAATTATTAATCACCCGTATATGATACATGATTGCGATTCTGTTCCGGGAATGGTGTCTAAAATTTCCGCACCAAAAGCACAAAAAGTATCTGTTGCTTTTGAAAATTCTAAACATATATTAAAATCAAATAATATTATTGTTACAGGAAATCCGATAAGAGAAGTTTTTTATAATATTTCCAAAGAAGATGCTAAGACAAAATTAAATATTCCTTGTAATAAACAAGTTATATTCGCAATGGGAGGTTCTCAGGGTGCAAAAACCATAAATTCTGCAATGATAAAATTAATCAAACCTTTAAGTGAAAACTATTTTGTAATTTTACAAACGGGGAAAAAGAATTATGAAGAGTTAATAACAGAATTGGAACAACTTTTTCCGGAATATAAAAGTAGTCCTAATGTACTTATACAACCATATTTTGATGAAATGGTATACCCTCTAAAAGCTTCTGATGTAGTAATTTCAAGAGCAGGCTCCGTAAGTTTATCTGAAATTATAGCCTGCGAATCTGTATCTGTTTTAATACCATATCCATATGCAGCACAAGACCATCAGAGAAAAAATGCAAAAGAAATGTTTAATAAAGGAGTTTCATTATATTTAGAAGATTCAGAGTGTAATGAAAATACACTCTTAGAAAAAATAAACGAACTTATTGACAACCCCCAAAAACTATTTTATATGAAAGAAAAAGTACAGGAAATTGCACAAAAAAATCCCGCAGATGAAATTGTTAGCCTATTAAAAAGTACAATAAAATGAAATTATCTTATAAATCAGCTATAGAATTATTACAATCACAAAGTAAATTTTATATAAATCCCGGTACTCAAAGAGTTCAGGAGATATTAAACATACTCGATAATCCTCAAAATAAATTAAAAGTAATACATATAGCAGGAACAAACGGAAAAGGTTCTGTTTGTTCAATGCTGGCAAATATTCTTAAGTGTGCAGGATATAAAACAGGGCTTTACACCAGTCCTCACTTGGTTGAATATACAGAACGTATAAAAATCAACTTCATTGATATTACAAAAGATTATTTTACAAAATATTTAAACGAAGTTCTAAATCTTGCAGAAAATAATAATATAGATTTAACAGAATTTGAACTATTAACTATAATGGCATATAAATATTTTTATGATAATAAAGTAGACTTTGCTATTATAGAAACAGGTTTAGGCGGAAGATTTGATGCAACAAATGTTTGTAATAACCCCATTCTTGAAATTATTACTTCAATATCAGAAGACCACACAGACAGATTAGGCAATACCATAGAACAAATTGCTTTTGAAAAAGGAGGAATAATTAAAAACAATTCTACAGTTGTAATATCTGAAAAAAATTTGGGATTTGAAGTAATAAAAAAAATTGCAAAAGAAAAAAATGCAACTCTGAAAGTCTGTAATTCTAATGTTGAATTATTATATGAAAATAATAAAAATTACGCTATTTATGAAGGAAAAAAATACGAACTTTCTCTTTTAGGTACGTACCAAAAAGATAACTTTGCACTGGCAATGTGTGCTATAGAAAATTTAGGGGTTAATATAAATAATATCGCATTAATAAAAGGATTTAAAACTGTAAAATGGGGTGCAAGGCTTGAATATATAAAAGAAAAAAATATATTAATAGATGGTGCACACAATCCTGATGGCGCTTTAGAATTAAAGAAAAGCCTTGATTATTATTTTAAAAATCAAAAAAGAATTTTTATATATTCAACTATTAATACAAAAGATTATAAAAAAATTGCTAAAATTCTTTTTGACAAAGAAGATGAAATATACTTTATGGAATTTAACCATAAAAATGCGGTTTCTTATGAAGAATATATAAAAAACATCAATTTCTTAAACAACATAAAAAAAATAGAACAAAAAGATATTTATAAAATTATAAATCCAAATATTTTAACAGTAATAACAGGAAGTTTATATATGATAGGAGAAGTATATAATCGAGTGTCACAATAGCTCGACTGTTCGTTTTGTAACACCTTCTGCCCACTCAGTATATATTACTCGAACAATATAAAAATTAATTTTGTGATTGTTTAATAACTTCGTTTTGATTTATTTTTTCACAAGCATTTTGTTCCTGAACTGAATTATCTTTTGAATTAGTTACAGGTTTTATATTGTCAGGTTTTTGACTGTTCATTACCTGCATATTTTTTGCTTCTCTTGCCTCTTTTATTACGTCAGTCAATTCAAATCCGTCCGCATAACATACGTTTACAGATGATATAACTATCATTAAAGATATATAAATTTTTTTCATTTTTCCTCCGTTTTTATAATTTTTAACCGAAGAGAAAAAATTTGTTATACTCACCCTACTATTTTATATCGGCACTTTATTTCAAATATGTTATTAATAGCCTCATCAATTCTTTTTTCAGAAATAATACCATTTTTAACTCTATCTTCAATCAACGAAATTAAATCATAAATTTCTTTTGTGGTATTTCTAAAAATAAACATATCAACACCTGCATTAATAGCAAGAGTACAGGCATCAATTTTTGAGAACCCCTTTACTCCGTTCATTTCCATATCGTCAGTCATAATTATTCCGGAAAAAGATAATTTTTTTCTTAATAAATCAAATATTATTTTTTTTGATAATGAAGCAGGTAAATTATCATCTGAAAGATGAGGATACAAAACATGAGCTGCCATGATAGCCGGCAGTCCTGATTTAATAAGTTCTTTAAAAGGTCTTATATGAGTTTTTATCATCTCTTCATAAGATAAATCTATAACCGGCAGAGTTTTATGAGAGTCTTTACTCGCATCTCCATGCCCGGGAAAATGCTTTCCAACTGTTATTATATTGTACTTTTCATATTCATCAACAACAATTTTTGCAGCCTTAATAACTTCCTCAGGCTTATCTGAAAATGCACGTTCATTTATTATGGGATTATTTTTATTCGTATTTACATCCAGAACAGGAGCAAAGTTCATATTAATTCCATAATTTTTAAGTTCTGATGCTATTTCATGTGTTTGATTTTGTAAAAAATCCAAACCCTTTTCATATGCATATTGTGCACTTAAATATTTTTTACCGCCATGAATATTCTCTGTTCTTTCAACTCTTCCGCCTTCTTGGTCAATACTAAAAAACAGTTGAGAAAATGATTCCTTTTTTATATCTGAAATAAGATTTTTAAATTGTAATTTAGTTTTTATATTTTGTGAAAAAAATATAACACCACCTAAATTATTCTTTAAAAGTTCTTTAAAATAAGCGTTTGAAGAATAGTCTTCTCCCTCAAAACCCAATATAAACATTTGAGATATTTTTTGTTTTAAGGTTAATTTTTGCATAGCCTATCTCTTTATTTTAAATATCCTAAATTCAGAGGGTTCAAGCTTTTCTATATCTATTGTTTTAATATCTTGCCCAAAATAATGTTCTATAAAATCTTTTTTATCATTTTCATATATATATTCACAACTTAGTGTATAATCAGAAGGCAATTCTACTTTTTTATTTTCTATAGCATAGTTGGATTTTATAGAATACTCCATTATTCCTTCCGAATTTTGTTTTAATATTTTTTCATTTTGAGGCAAGTAATTTGCAACTATAATAAAACTTTCTTTAACAGTTTCTTTTGAAATCATCCAACTTATAAAGCCATCATTATTTTGGTTAATTATTTGAGCCTCACCATCAACAGTTAACTCATTATTAACAGAAAATCTTCTGATTGCATCAAATTTATTATAAAAATCTTCATCAAAATCTCTTATTAAAGAAACTTCTTCTTGTATAGTAGATTCTATACCGTCTTTAGAAAATGATTCATCCCCGTCAACGTACATAATAGGACGATGAGCCAACTTGCCGCCTGGTAAGAATCTAAATTTAAACCATTTAAATAACGCTTCTTCTTCGTCCATTAAACCTAAATATCTGTTAACTGTTCTAAATTCACCATCTTGATTATTGTATGCTTTTAAAATTGAAAGCAGAGAATTTCCTGAAACTTCACTATTATAATTAGCCAGTTCTCTATTATTATTAATAACTTCAACAGGATTTTTTTCATAATCAGTCTTGGTATCATTTCCCCAAAGTACATCAAAGCCCATATCCTGATGATATTCTTTATAAAAAGAACCCCATAGCCTATATTCAGCCATACATGCAAAATATGGTACTTTTTTCTTTAATATTTCATTGGCTTTCTTTAATAAAAATCGTGGCGCTCTGTAACTTATAGGAGTTAAATTTTTCTCACTCATTTCATCTACAACAAAGTCAGTATGAGATATTCTGAATCCGTCAAAATTATAATCTTCTTGCAAATCTTGGAGATAATTCAAATAAAAATTAATAACGGGAAGATTATATTCTCCGTTTTCTAAGAAAACAAAATAAAAGGGTGATTGGCAATCAGATTCTGCAAATTTAGAAACATCACAACCTTTAGCATCATAATGTCTAAACATTGGATAAGAACCACATTCCGCCATTTTTTCAAAAACAGGGATTCCGCTTGAACACCACGCTCCGTCAGGTAGTGTCCACAAACCTTCCTCTATTAAAGTATTTATTATTTCTCCACGTTTCGTTATATCACTATCATGTTTTATCTTACTTGGTTTAGTTCCTATAACTTTTGCTACAATATTTCTTACTCTTTTTTGAAGCTTTTTTTGCTCTTCTTTCTTGGTCATATAATTAGAAAGTTCTTTTTGTTTATCTTCTAATTCTTGAGTAAATCGTTTGTAAATAGGTTGAAATTCGGGTGATAAATCAGCTGAACCGTCGGTCAAAGTTGTTTTGTATATATTTCTGACTATAGTAACATCATCTTCATCAAATTCTGATGATAATTTTATAGCTACATAATTCAAAGATTTAGAAATTTCTTCTGTAAGAAACTTAACATCTATCCATCTTACTATCTCAGGATGAGCTAAAATAGTTTTTGAATATCTACCTGTTTGAGGAAAGACATCATAAATGACAGGATGCCCGCATAATTGAGCAAGTGCAATAAACAATTGAATTTGTTCTTTTGCTGATATATTAATGTTCTCTAATTCTTTATCCGACAATTTTTTACTGACTTCTTCAGCACTTGCAGTCAAATAAGCATTTCCAAAATCACGAGGATGAAACGGAACAAGATATATTGTTGTTGAAAGTACATTTCTTTTCTGATTTCCAGTTGGAAGTATAATTATTTGTCGAAGCCAATCTATGAACTTAGCGGGAGAACTATCTTTTGTTCCGTCACCCAGTGCTGCAAGATTAACTAATTTTATATCCTGTTGTTCTTGTTTAATCCAATCCGCATCTTTGTATCCATATCTTTTTAATACACTTATTTCATCATTTTCTATTTTAAACTCATTATTATTAAATGTATCATTCATTTCAAGTTTTTTTTCAAGACAAACAATAACTTCACCTTTAGTCAGTTCATTTAAAGCTCTTGCTTGTGAATACGGAAGATATCCGTATTTTTCTATTAAATTTGTGAGTTCAGCTTTCCTTTTTAATGAAACATCTTCTTGTGAATATAATTCTTTTATTTTAGAATACTGCTTTTTAATTATCTCCGATTTACTAATTGATTGTTTTTTTAATAGAAAATCAAACATATTCTTCACCTCGCAAAACCATGAAATGCATACATATTATATTGCATGATATTAGATTTTATTGTTTTACGCAAGCAAAAATTATTATTTTTACAGTAATATTTCTGACGTATTAATCTTTAGATTTAGATATTTTTATAATCCGTTTGATTGATGTATTAAAGAGATAAAATCTATAAAATATTTTTAAGGATATATTAATTGTTGGAGATATATGTTTAAGTCGGCAATTAGATTTGTATTATTCGTTTTAATACTTTTAGCAGGAGCTACAAGTGCTTTTGCACTTGAAAGTTCACTTGCCGGTATTGATGTTAATCAAGATAATCAGGGAAAATATAATATAAAACTTAAACTTGATAAATCTGTTAACATTAATAAATATGTTGATAATACAAATAATATGACTCTTGTATTATCTTCTGTACTTCCTTCCGAATCCTTAGAAATAATATATGACAATGCTGCAGATTTAAATAACGTTATTGTTCAAAAGAAAAATGATAATACTATTATTCTTCTGCAAGGTGATAATATCGAAAATGCCAATATTTACACTCAAGAACTTTCATCTGGTGTCATTAAACCGGCTGACATAAATAAAAATTCAGAAACTTTGAGCATTTTAAATAACAGATTTATATCATTTTCTGTTTTAGGAGTTATTCTTTTATTTATTCTTATGATAAATTCAAAACCAAAAGAAAAACATTATGCTAAAAATAACACTTATGAAACCGTTAAATCTAAAAATTATGCAAATACATTAAGACATAAAAACCTTATTCAGTCTAAAAAAATCCCTTCCATAAACTATAAAATTAACGGGAAATTTAATAATTCAAATACAACTACAATTCCAAAAGATTTTGTTATAAATAATTATAATACGATTGAATCCGAAAAAATAAGAAAAGCAGGTTAAAAGCTTGCATTATTTTAAATAAAATATTAATATAATAATATTCAACAAATAAATGAATAGTCGGATTTCATGCAAATATTAAAAGTTTCAGAAATATTCAAGAATATTATAAATATTGATAATACAGAATTTGAAAAAGCAAATAAAATCAATTTGGATTTTTCAAATATAGAATCAATAGATTTAACCGGAATAAAAATGTTGTTAAAATTACAAAAAGTTGCTCTTTTAAACAACAAATCGTTATCAATAAGCAATGTAAATCCCAATATAGATCATATACTTGATGTAACCGGATTAAATAAAACATTTGATAATCTGTCATACGGCAATTTATATAATACAAATCAAGGAATTGTTGATAATCCTATAAAAAGGCAAATAAAGTAATGGATTCACAATTTTATATAGTTGCAACTCCAATAGGAAACTTATCTGATATTAGTTTAAGAGCGCTTGAAGTGTTAAAAAGTGTTGATTATATTGCATGTGAAGACACTCGCACCACAAAAGTATTAATTGATAAATACAATATAAAAGCCAAACTTTTTGATTGTCATAAGTTTAATGAAAAACAAAGAAGCACTAAAATTATTTCACTAATTGAAGAAGGTAAAACAATTGCGCTTGTATCAGATGCCGGAACACCAGGAATATCTGACCCGGGAGGAGCTTTAACAGAAGAATTATATAAAAATAATGTAAAAATAACTTCCATTCCCGGAGCTTGTGCTATTTCAGTTTTCTTAAGTCTTATTCCAAGAAATAATGAAGAATATGTTTTTATAGGGTTTGTGCCTAAAACTTTCAAACAACAAGCTGATATATTTAATAAATATAAATATACAAACTGTGTTTTTTACGATTCACCTAACAGAATTAAAGATACACTTAAAAATATATCAGAAATATTTGGAGAAAATACCAAAATGGCTCTGGGAAGAGAACTTACAAAAGTTTATGAAGAAGTTAAAATTATGAGCGTTAAACAATTACTTTCTTATTACGAGACTAATTCTTTAAAAGGTGAAATTGTTGCTATGATTTTTTCTCAAGAAGAAAATTCTCTTACAGATACAGAAATAAAAGAAAAAATTAACCTTTTAAAACAAGAAGGATTCTCACAAAAGGATATTTCAAGAATAATTTCAAAACTATACAATGAAAATAAAAACAAAGTTTATAATCTTTCAATAGATTAAGGTTTTGATACAAATTTATTTCCCTTTATATAAAATCTCCAAGGCAATTCTGTTGCATGTTTAATACCTATCCTTTTTGTAGTAATAATCTTTGAATCTTCAATTTTATCACCATATTCAATCCATAAAGGAGACTTATCCGAACAAACATCAATTTCATTCAATGCTTTTGTAATATCAAAAGCACGACACAATTTAGCAGGTCCGTTAGTATTATTAATATCACAGTGAATCGGTTCCAAAGCTCTTATTAAAACGCCAGAACCGTAACCTTCACGTTCCGTTATTATATTTAAACAATAATACATACCATAAGTAAAATATACATAAGTAATACCCGGTTTTTTAAACATGGCTTCATTTCGTTTAGTAATGCCTCTATATGCATGACATGCCTGTTCATCTTGTGTATAAGCCTCTGTTTCAACTATTTTG